>CABUMU010000010.1 GCA_902492855.1 uncultured Collinsella sp.
GTAGCGGGTGGTTTAAAGCTGGCCGCTGCGCGGCCAGCAGACTAAAGTCTTGAAACAAAAAGCGGTGACGCCTCATTTGAGACGTCACCGCTTCCGTGTAGGAGCCGGTTATCGGAGCTCCGCCCGATTAGGGCTTAACGTATGCCTGGATTACTCTTCCTCAACGTGATTGATCACAGCACCCTTGGTGTGGATGAAGTTGGGGACGAAGGCGACGATCAGAAGGACAGCAAGAATCGCGTAGACACCGGTGGTACCGAAGGCCTCGGCAGCGCGGCCAAGCGTAATACCAATGACGGAGAAATCGAAGTCGCCGAACGTAGTGTTCTTGAAGCCAAAGACGTCAAGAACGGGCAGGAGCAGGGCCGGGGCGAATGTAATGAGCAGGCCGTTGACGAAAGCGCCAAGAGCTGCGCCCTTGCGACCGCCAGTAGCATTGCCGTAGATGCCTGCGGTAGCACCGCAGAAGAAGTGGGGAACCATGCCCGGGATGATGAAGATGCCCAGGGTAGCGCCCACGATGAACATACCGACCACGCCACCGATGAAGGATGCGACAAAGCCGAGGATGACGGCGGTGGGAGCATAGGGGAAGAAGACAGCGCAGTCGACGGCGGGGAGATGCCCTGGAAAGCCGGGACCAGGTCGGCAAGGATCATACGAACGCCGTTATAGACGATGGTGACACCAACGGCGAAAGACAGAGCGCAGGTCAGGGCATAGACAATCACGTTGTCGCCGCCAGCGGTCTTGGTAACGACCGCAGGATCTGCGATGTAAGCGGCGAAAGCGGTAACCAGGTAGAAGAAGGCCATGGTAAGAGCCGTGGAGATGGTAGTGTCGCGCAGGAAGGCGAACTTCTCGGGAACCTCGATCTTCTCGGTGCTGTTTTCCTCGGCGTCCTTAGCAAAAAGCGTACCGACTGCAGCGGAGATGTAATAGGCGAGTGAACCGAAGTGGCCCATGGCGATTTCATCGCCATCGGTAACCTTCTCGGTGAAACGCTGACCAACGGCGGGAAGCATAGCGCTCACGAGGCCCAGGAACATGCCACCCACGATGACAAGCTGGACATCCTGGAAGCCAGATGCCTGCAGAACGGCAGACAGCAGGCAGGCCATAAACATGCTGTGATGGCCCGTCAGGAAGATGTACTTAAACTTGGTAAAGCGGGCAATGATAATGTTCACGACATAGCCGAGAATCAGGATCATCATGGTCTGAACGCCGAGGACGCTCTGAGCCATCGAAACGACGACCTCGTTGTTGGGCACGACGCCGGTGATGTGGAAACCGGTCTCGATGAAGGTACCCAGCGGAGCAAGGTTCTCCTGAACAACAGCGGCGCCGGCGGACAGCATGATGTAACCAAGAATGGGCTTCAGGGTGCCCGCCATCACCTTGTGGGCAGGACGCTTAAGCGCGACAAGGCCCACAAAGGCAAATAGACCCATAATCCACGCTGGCTTGGTCAGAATCGATTGGATAAACTCAAGTATGGGAAGGATGGCTTGCATCTGCGCTTCCTTTCTCTCTAACGTGGGCGCGTTTCCCTCTTCCACAGGGAACCGCCCTTTTTTGTGCCGCTTTAGGCGTTAGCGGCGGCCGCCTTGATTGCCTCGAGGGCGTCTTCGCGGATCTTCTTCTTGTTCACATAGCTGCGAACGATCACAACGTTGCCGTGGAGCTCGGGGGCGAGTTCCTTAACGGTGATGAACAGATCCGGATTTGCGGAAGAAGCACCGTTCAGGTCCATAGACTCAACGTCGGCCTTGATGCCCTCCTCCTCGCAAAGCTCCTCGACTTTGCCAGCGAGCATCAGGCTGGACCCGATGCCGTTTCCGCATACGGTGATGATATGCATGGCAACCTTCCTCTCCTACACGTGACGGTTTTCCGTCTATCCAAAAGCGGCGACGCATCGCCGTGCCATTAAGGCCTAAAAGAATGAACGCATGGTCTCCAAAACCTGCTCGGGCGTATCGCATGCGCTGAGCTTGGCAACGCAGTCCTCGTCCTCGAACATCTGCGAAAGCTCCGCCAAGCAGCCAAGATGAGCCTTGGGGTCGGGTGCGCAAATACCCACGAGCACGTGAACCGGATCGAAATCCTCGTGTCCAAACGCAATGGCAGGGTCAAGCGTGACGATACAGATCCCCGCTTCACTCACATTGCCATCTGCCTGAGCGTGGGGCATGGCGATGCCCTCTTCCAAGACCATATAGGGGCCGAATTTGTGAACCGATGAAATCATGGCGTCGACATAGCTCTGGTCGCATTTGCCAGCGCCTACGAGCAACTTACCGCATGCCCTGATCGCTTCCTCCCAGTCGGAGGCCTCGACGTGGCAGGCAACAAGCTCGGGCTTAAGAAGATCGGTCAGCATGCTCGTCCCCTACTCCTCGGGCAGGATATGAAAACCAAGCGCCTGAATGTCGCGGGCAAAGCCCTTGACCGTATCAAGCGAGTACTCAAGCAAATCTTTCCCGAAATTCTTGCGCTTGGCAAGAAGGGCATTGGGGACCGTAATGATCTGGCATCCAACGGACTCCGCCTGGAAGATATTGAGGACCTCGCGCGTAGACGCCCAGAGAACCTCGGCAGCAGGCTTAACGGCAGCTTTCTTTACGGACTCCGCCATGAGGGGCAGCGGATCGACGCCGGTATCGGCAATGCGACCGGCAAAGATGGACAGAATAGAGGGGGTCTCGGCAGAGACGGCATCGACAAACTCGTCGACCTGCTCGGGCGTGAAGATAGTGGTGACATTCACCTTGATGCCGTCGGCAGAAAGGCGCTTGACCAGCGCGGCAGTGGACTCGCCCTTGGTGTTGAGCGCCGGGATCTTAACGTAGACGTTGTCAGCCCAGGTTGCGATCTCGCGAGCCTCGGCTTCCATACCCGCCTCGTCGTCGGCGAATACCTCAAAAGAGACCGACACATCGGTAATGTGCTCAAGAACCGTCTTGGCAAAAGCGCGGTAGTCGGTCACGCCGCCGGCCTTCATAAGGGAAGGATTGGTCGTGAAGCCCTGAACGTTGCCATTGTCATGCATGTCAAGCATGCCTTCGAGGTTAGCGCCGTCGGCAAACACCTTAATCGCCATGTTCGGTCCTTTCTCATCTAGCACTATTGCTATCGAAAGCCTTCATCTTTGTTTCAAAAGCTTTTCGGTTTTCTTTTATAAACCATTTCAAAAGCTATCGAAAGCTCAATTGTCAACTTTCCGTGAACGGTCGAATATCGGGTGTGAACGTACTTCTTTTGGGCGGCACCTTCAGAATGAGACTCTTTATAACCCGTCTACGTGCGAACTATCTGCTACGCATGCATTTGTGACATGCCATTCCGTTCTTTTGATTCATTCGAATTTGCCTTGTTCTTTTCATATCGATACGTTATATTTCGATTACGAAAGGCGCATTTTTTTACCTTTTGTTCAAAAGGAGCATCATATGGCATCTACTTCAGACCTTTCACCGGCCGAGCGTCAGCGATTTATCATGAATTGGCTGGCCGAAAAGCCAAATATCTCGGTATCCGACATCGTTCGCCGTTTTTCGGTTTCGGAAGTCACCGCACGACACGACCTCATCTCGTTGGAATCCGAAGGCAAGCTGCGTCGCGTACGCGGCGGAGCGGTATCGCTTTCTCGCTCCAACGCAATCTCGTATCCCGAGGAGCGCATCAATGTCCAAGTCGAAGCCAAGGAGGCCATCGCCGCAACCGCAGCAACTCTTGTTGATGATGGCGATGTTCTGGTAATTGACATCGGCACCACAGGCTTCTACTTCGCTAAGGCCCTCATGGACAAGCGTGAGATCACCATTATCACCGGCGATCTTGCAATCGCGAACTACGCCAGCTTCAATCTCCCCAATGCTTCGGTAGTGCTGCTGGGCGGCTCTGTGCGCAAGGGCCACCTCTATCTCGCGGGCGCACTAACGCTCGACTGCATGAGCAAACTACATGCCGACAAGGCGTTTGTCAGTGCCGACGGATTCCACCCCGACCACGGTTTTACCGTCGAGCACGACTTCTCGGCCATGATCAAGCATGTGTACCTTACCAACTCAAACCAGGGCTACATGATGGTTGACCAGGGAAAGTTCAACAAGACCAGTTTTTATCAGTCCGCGCAGATCGATGACCTCGACGGCATCATCGTTGATGGAGACGACGAGGGCATCATGACGGCGGCGATCGAGAGCAGTCGCAGTCATCCCAAGCTCTATATTGCAAAATAGCTCAAATGGCCGGGTCGCCCCCACTGCGGGCGACCCGGCCATTTATTAAATCAACCCAAAGTGACGCATGGCGGTGACGGTACCGTCGTGCGCGACATCGTCGGTCACGTAGTCGGCGAGCGCCTTGACCTCGGGCATGGCGTTGCCCATGGCGACAGCCGTCTCGACCGCAGCGAGCATGCCCAGGTCGTTGCCCGAATCGCCAAAGCCAAAGGTGCGCGCATTTCCCTCGCGGCCCAGGTACGCCAGCGCTCGCGCCACGCCCACGCCCTTGTTGATGCCCTTGGGGCTCAGCTCGCGATTCTGGCCACCGGTGTTGCAGGCCTCAAAATAGCGCTCGATAAAGCCGTCATCGTTGGCTACGCGAGCCAAACTGGGCACATTGAGGCATACCTTGCCCACGCGCAGACCGCCGTCGACGCGCATTTCCTCGGCGCTGTGCACCACAGAAGTGCCGATCAGAGACGACTGCTCAACACCCGCGGGTTCCAGGGCAAAAGTAGCCACGTTGGTCTCGAAAAAGGCCTCAATCCCTGCCGCGGCCATACGGCGTGCAAGCTCCTCGACAACGTCCTCATCAAAGCAGTCCTCGTGTACCACGCGGCCCTCGACCTCGAGCGTGGCTCCCGCCATGGCAACGACACCCGCAGGCTCCAAAGCACGCAGGCCATCGGCAATCAGCCACAAGGGACGACCCGTGCAGATAAATGCTTGGTGGCCCGCATTGCGCAGACGACCAAATGCATCGACAACGGCCTTCGACGGGTGGACCGCATTGAAATCCTTATCGGTCATGTTGTCGGGATCGAACGACGTCAGCGTGCCGTCCACGTCAAAAAAGAGCACAGCGGGTTCGGGACACGCATCAATCATATGGGTTCCTTTCGAGGATAAGGGCAAGCGAAGCATCCATCATATAATGGAGCGACGCAACCAGAGAGGTCACCCATGGAATTTTACGCAAGCTGCCCCGAGGGCTTTGAGTCCGCACTCGCCGATGAGCTTAAACGCCTCGGGCTTTCGCATGTCCGCCGCCTGAAGGGCCGCGCCACGTTTGAGGGCGAGCTTGAGCAAGGCTACCGCGCCTGTCTGTGGTCGCGCCTGGCGAGCCGCGTGTTCGTGGTACTCGGGCGCTTTGAGGCGCAGGATGCCGATGGGCTGTACGACGGCGTTTACGACATCGCCTGGGAGAGCATTGTCCGCCCCGGAGCAACCATCGCCATCACCGCCCGCGGCGTGACCGAGCAGCTGCGCAACACGCGCTTCTCGGCCCTGCGCGCCAAAGACGCGCTGTGCGACCGCCTGGCCGAGACCACGGGCCGTCGCGCCGATGTCGATGCCGCCGACCCCGACGTTCACCTGCTGCTTTCGCTGCGCCAGCGTCGCGCGAGCATCAGCCTGGACCTTTCGGGCGATCCGTTATTCAAGCGCCTGCCGCCCGCAGCGACCCGCGCCGGCGAGGGCTCGCACGTGCTGCGCCCCGACTACGCCGCCCTGGTGCTTTCGCAGGTCGGCTGGACCACGCTGTGCGAGCGCGAGCTAACGGCCGACGATTACGAGAACGAAGCCCTGCCCACGCTGGTCGACGCCTCGTGCGCCGGCGGCGGCCTGCTGCTGGAAGCCGTGAATATCCTAACCGACCGCGCCCCGGGGGCCGCCCGCGAGCGCTGGGGCTTTGAGGGCTGGCAGCCGCACGACGCCGCCCTGTGGGAGCAGCTGCTTGCCGAGGCACGCGAGCGCGAGGCGGCAGCACGCGAGCGGCAGGCACGCATCGTGGCCGTGGATGTTGACCCCGCCGCCCGCAAGACCGCTGAGCGCATGGTCAAGTGCGCCGGCTACAAGCGCTTTGTCGATTTTTGCGCCGCCAAGTCCGCCACCGTGCTGGACCACGGCGGCGCCGTCGCCGGTGACGCCGTGGTCGCGGATACGACCGAGACGCCGCTTTCGCTCATGCACGACGCCATGACGCTGGTCGGCGAGCTGCGCCGCGCGCCCGAGCTTGCCGCGGCGCCGGTCGCCGCGCTCACCCGCGACGGATTGCTGGCCCGCGCGCTCCACGCCGAGCCCGAGCGCTCGATCACCGTCATGCCCAACAACGAAGAGGCGACCGTCGAAGTCTGGCCTTCGCTCGACCACGCCGCCGCAGCGTTTGAGGCTTCGACCAGTGCGGATGCCGAGGCCGAGGTCACGGATGCCGACGAAGTCAACGACAACGCCGCCAACACCCCCATGCCCGAACCTGCCGCCACACTCGACCTGGGCGACGGCAAGCCGCTGCCCGTGCTCATCCCCGAGTCCGAGCAGTTCGCCAACCGCCTGCGCAAGAACGCACGCCTGCGTCGCAAGTGGGCAAAGCGCGAGGGCGTGAGCTGCTACCGCGTCTACGATGCCGACCTGCCCGATTACTCCGCCGCCATCGATCTGTACGAGGGCTGCCCGCAGACGCCGGGCCGCTGGCTCGTCATCGCCGAATACGCCGCGCCCAAGACCATCGACCCCGCGCTTGCCCAGGCCCGCATGCTCGACATCTTGGCCATCGCGCCGCGCATCCTGGATGTTCCGGCCGAACACGTGCACGCCAAGGCCCGCATGCGTTCGCGCGGCGGCTCGCAGTACGGCAAACAGGGCGCCGGCAAGGGCGGCTCGGGCGAGCGCGCCAACATCGCACGTCGCCGTCTGCCGCTCATCGAAGAGGGCGGCCTTACCTTTGCCGTCAACTTTGACGACTACCTGGATGTGGGCATCTTCCTGGATCACCGCGTCACCCGCAACCTGGTGCGCGAGCACGCCAAGCAGGCGCGCCGCTTCCTCAACCTGTTCGCCTACACCGGCACCGCCACCTGCTACGCGGCGGACGGCGGCGTCGAGGAGACCGTGACGGTCGACCTCTCCAACACCTACCTGGACTGGGCCGAGCGCAACATGCGCCAAAACGGCTTTGTGGGACCGCAGCATCATTTTGTGCGCGACGACGTGCTCGCCTGGATTCGTGACCAGCGCCAGACGCGCAACCGCTGGGACCTGATCTTTGTCGACCCGCCCACGTTTTCGAACTCGTCCAAGATGGGCCGCCGTACCTGGGATGTCCAGCGCGACCATGTTGAGCTTTTGGCCGGCGTATCGCGCCTGCTCGCGCAGGGCGGCCATGCCATCTTTAGCTGCAACCTGCGCGGCTTCCGCCCCGAGACGCGCAAGCTCGCGCGCGCGGGCGTCGTGCTGGAGGACATTACGGCACAGACCATCCCCGAGGACTTCGCACGCAACCAGAAGGTGCACCATTGCTATATCGTGCGCCGCCTGCCCATCGAGGACGCCATGGCCGAGGTCGGCTTTAGTGCCGAGGAGATTGCAGAGCGAACCGAGGAGCTGCGCAACCCCGAGGCCCGCAAGTCTCGTGCGGCAGTACCCGCGCACGCGCAGGCCAGCAACGGCAAGTCCAACCTTGCCGGCAAACCCTCCCCCGCCGGCAAGCCCAAAAAGAAGAAGTTCTACGCCAGCAAGCCCAAGGGCAAATAGACAAAGTTGCGGTGGAATAGTTCCTAAAAAGCCTGGTAAAGGCACAAACAGGAACTATTTCACCGCAACTCATATTGGGATGGTGGTTGGCGATCTAGCCTTGGGTGACCAATCGGTAACCGATACCCACATGCGTTTGGATATAGCGCGGGTGCGCGGGGTCGGACTCGATCTTCTTACGCAACGTGCCCATAAAGACGCGCAGGCTCGCCAGGTCGCTCTTAGTCGCCGTACCCCAAATCTCGTGCAGGATAAACTGATGCGTCAGCACCTTGTCGGCGTTATGCGCCAGCAGGCACAGGAGCTTGTACTCGATCGGCGTCAGATGCAGTTCCTCGCCATCCATCGTGGCGATGCCGGCATCAAAATCGATATGCAGCTCACCGGTATCGAACGAGCCCTCGGAGGCAACACCGCCCGTTTGCGCATACGAAAGGCGCCTGAGCGTCGTGCGAATACGCGCGAGCAGCTCCTCGACCGAAAACGGCTTGGTCAGATAGTCGTCGGCACCGGCATCGAGCGCGCGGATTTTGTCCGCATCCTCGCTGCGCGCCGAGACCACGATAATCGGCATGCCCGACCATGCGCGCACCGACTCCACCACCTTGACGCCGTCCATATCGGGCAGGCCCAGATCGAGCAGCACGATGCTCGGCGTCTGCGACGAGGCGGCGGCGATAGCGGCATGGGCGGTCTCCACGGCCATATGGCGCAAGCCGTGCGCCTCGAGCGCGGCAACGATTAAGTTGCGAACGGCAGGGTCGTCCTCAACGACCAAGATGAGCGGTTTTACGGCAGAGTTCGGCACGGCGCTACTCCTTATCAAACGAAACGTCGGCGGCAGGAAGCTCAATCGTAAAGACCGAGCCGTGCGGGTCCGCCGCGGCAACCTCTATGCTACCGCCATGCGCCAGCGCAATGGAGCGGCAGAGCGAAAGACCCAGGCCCACGCTGCGGTGACTGTCAGCCAGACCGTGGTTGGCGGTGTAGAACGACTCAAAGATCCGCTCGCGGTCCTCGGCTGCGATGCCCGGACCATCGTCGACCACCGAGCACGCCACGCGTCCATCGTCGACGCTAATCGAAATCATGATATGCGAGCCCGTGGGCGTATAGGTGATGGCGTTGTTCACCAGATTGACCACCAGCTGCACCATCAGGCGCGCATCGACGTTGACGAGCGCCGGCTCATCGCACGCCACCACCTTAAGGTCGTGCTCGCGCACGGCAGGGTTCACGTGGCGCAGCGCCTCCTCGACGATATCGTCCATGAGCTCGAGCGTGGTCGACAGGCGCATACCGCCACCCTCGAGCTTGGTGATGGCGAGCAGATTCTCGACGGTGGCGTTGAGCCACAGCGCATCCGAGCGAATGGAAAGGAGCAGGCCGCGGCGCGTCTGGGCATCGAGCACCGCGGTGCCGGTCGAGCCCTGATCGAGCAGGACATCGGCATTGCCCGAAATACTGGTGAGCGGCGTACGCAGATCGTGCGAGATGGAGCGCAGCAGGTTGGCGCGCAGCTGTTCGTTTTTGGCGAGCACCGCCGCCTCCTCGCGGGCCTCCATGGCGCGGGCGCGATCGAGTGCCAGCTCGCCTTCGCTCACGATGGCATCGGCAAGTGTTCGCTCCTCGTGCGTCAGCACGTCGGGCTCGGCAACGATAGCCAGCACGCCCACCACCGAGGCGGGGTCGCCCGAGCGCGCGAAGCCGTCGCCTGTGCGAACCGTCAGGTAGATGCCATAAAACGCCGAGCCGCCAAACGTGGCGTCGAGCGGCGTTCCCACATAGGCGGATGCCGAGAGCCGCGGCGGCATCTGCGGCGCCAGTTCGTGCACCGGTGCGGCATCGCCCACGGCCGTGTATGTCGCACGCGGCAGCAGGTCATCGCCCTCGGCGTCGGCGCTGTACCACACGACCGGACAGCCCGAAAGACGAGCCAGCTGCGTTGCCATGGCATGGACAATCTGCTGCTGATCGGCGCATCGCTGCAGCATGCGGTTGGTCTCGAGCACCATATGCGTGCGACGGTCGCTAGCGGCAGCCTGTGCCAAGGCGCGGCGCAGGGCCAGCGCAATTGAGCTCGACACAAGCGAGACCACAAACATGATGAAAAACATGCCGGGATAGACGCGATCGATAAACGACAGCGAGTAGCGCGGATCGACAAACAAGAAGTTGTAGAGCGCCGCGGCGGCAGCCGAACTCAACAGGCAATACAGGCGACTCCAGGTGAAAAAGGCACACAGCTGCACGGCAAGCACATAGACGATCATGATGCTCGGCGCGAGACCCGGATGGTCGAGCAGCGCGCCCACAATCGTCGCCGCGACCAGCAGCCCCACCGATACGCAGGCGTCATACAGAGGGCCGCGGCGCGTCAGCGTTGTGCGCCGCCACCAAAAGCTATCGGCAATATCGCCGTCCGCACGGACGTCCATCAGCGCCCCGCCCCTCTCTCAAAAACAAAAACCACCACAAAGGGACAGGCACCTTTGTGGTGGTTTTCCCTCGTGGTGGTTCTAAGTGTAAAGCCTTCTACGACCGGCAGCCGCTAGACAAACAGCACGTGCGCGAGCAGGGCGCACACGCACACCGCTCCAAATACCAGTGCCACGATCGAAATCACGCGATCGGCCATGTCCATGTTGGCACGATTCGTAAAGAACCGATCTTCGGCGGCGTCGGCGCGTGCCTCACACACCATCTCGGCAACCGCCTCGCGGCCATCAAGCATCTTTGCATCCATGTTTGCCCCCTCGGTCTCAATCTTGTCCATCGGAAACCAACTCCACGCAGCCTGTCGGCGCCTACGGCCGCTCGTTGGGAGCCAGGCGCTGCATCTTATTCACGGCCTTGAACTTGGTGAACAGCGGCACGTACTCAAAGCTCACGTTGGAGTTCTCCAGGCCGTACCAACGCGCGGGCGTGCCGGCGGCGCGGCGGATGATGTACTTGAGCGTGATGGCCGTACGCTCGCTGGGCTCCACATCGCTTTCGGGTGCCAGAAGCTTACGGATCAGGACGAACTTGAACGTGCCGATGTTACCCGGATCCTTGTAGACCGAGTAGTCATGCGTCTGCGGCGGCAGCTCGCCGGTGGCAGCAAGGTCCTGAACAACCTGACGCAGGTAGGCATTGACGCGCTGGTTGATCTTGTAGCCCAGGTACAGATGCACGCGGAAAACATAGTCGGTGCCAAACGTCTCGACCGAATAGGCAAAGGTGTGCGGCTCGTCCATGGTCTCGACATTCACAAACCACCAGGCGCGGGCGCGCTTGGGATGCTTGTCCAAGATCGAGTAGACGATATCGCGGTCGATGTAGTCGGTATGGGTGTCCTTGGTCAGGTACACGACGTTGTCGCTCATGCGCTCGTAACGGTCGTCGTCACGCAGGCGCTTGAGCTGCGGCAGGTAGCTGCGCAGCGGCAGCAGCGTAAACTGGCGCTGCTCGACCGCCGTGCCGTTGTACCAGCACACCATAATGCCCATGATGAGTGCAGCCATGAGGATGGTGAAGTAGCCGCCGTGGAAGAACTTGGTGAGCGAGCTCACGAAGAAGAAGCCTTCGAGCAAAAGGAAGAAGGCCGCGAAGATCCACGGAGCAACCTTGAGCTTGCGCTCCTCGTGCAGGTAGAAGAAGAGCAGCAGCGTGGTGCACATCATAGTCAGCGTAATGGCAAGGCCGTAGGCGGCTTCCATATGCGCCGAGTTCTGGAACAGCAGCACCACGATGACGCAGCCCACGAGCATGACGTTGTTGACCATGGGGATGTAGAGCTGGCCCTTGGTCTCGGCAGGGTAGAAGACCTGCATGTGCGGCATAAGGTCCAGACGGCTGGCCTCGGACACCAGCGAGAATGCGCCGGTGATGAGCGCCTGCGAGGCGATGATGGCCGCAACGGTGGAAAGGCCTACGGCAAACGGGCGCAGGCCCGGGGCGAGCATCTGGTAGAACGGGTTGAGGTCGGCAATGCCCATGAGCTCGGGGTTGGCAGCGTTGTTCATAAGCCAAGCGCCCTGGCCCATATAGGAAAGCAGCAGGCAGCACTTAACGAACGGCCAGGTGGCGTAGATGTTGCCGCGGCCGACGTGGCCCATGTCGGAGTAGAGCGCCTCGGCACCGGTGGTGGCGAGGAAGCAGCTGCCCAGAATCATGATACCCGCGTGGTTGTTGGGGCTCAGCAAAAAGGCGATGCCGCGCACTGGGTTGAGGCACAGCAGCACGGCGGGGTGCTGGAAGACAAAAAACAGACCCGTGCCGCCCAGGAACAGGAACCACAGCGTCATGATGGGGCCAAAGGCGTGACCGATCTTGGCCGTACCGATGCGTTGCACCAAAAAGAGCGCGATGATGATGGCGAGCGTAATGGCGACGACGCGGCCCTGGTCATCGCCCAGCACGGCATGGACCGCCGGGATGGTGCGCAGGCCCTCGATGGCCGTGGTAACGGTAACGGCCGGCGTCAGGATGCCGTCGGCGAGCAGCGCGGCGCCACCCAGCATGGCGGGGATGATAAGCCACTTGCCACAGCGCTTGACCAGGCTGTACAGGGCAAAGATGCCGCCCTCACCATGGTTATCGGCGCGCAGCGAGATGAGCACATACTTGATGGTGGTCAGCAGCGTGACCGTCCACACGACAAGGGAGAGCGCGCCAAGCACGAACTCCTCCGTCACGCTTCCGATGCCGCCGTTGCCGGCAACGAGCGCCTTGGTTACATACATAGGGCTGGTGCCGATATCGCCGTACACCACGCCCAGCGTGACGAGCATCGCCGAGATGCTCACAGGAATCGCAGCGTGCGAGGCTGCCTCCTTGGCCTTCTGTTCCATAAGCCGGTTTCCTCCCAACTTTAATGTTCGAAGGAATTATAGGTAATCGGCCCATGTTTGAATGGCACTGTTTTCCCAGCTAGATAAACATTTATACGGCCTTTAGGCCACCGCGGCGATATGGAATGTGACAAAGGGACTGTCCCCTTGTCACATTCGTCATTTTCCGAGCCAATTTTTGAACCACCACTCCATGGAGCGGCTCATCTCGGCCATAAAGGGGCTCGTGTGCTTGCGGGTGTAGATATCCATGACGCGCTCCCCCACCTCGCGGGCATGCGGACGGAACATTGCGTCCATCTCGGCCACCTGCGCGTCCATGGTCGCGGCATCCGCGCGGCAGTAGCGCTCCTCGTGCACCAGGTTCACCACGGGGTGCGCAATGGCCGGACGCTCCTTACGGGGCGTGCCGATGATGAGCATCGACAGCGGCATGGTATAGGGCGGCAGATCGAGCAGCTCGGCAACTTCCTCGGCGTTCTCCACGATGTCGCCAATGTAGCAGCTTCCCAGCCCCAGGGCCTCGGCGGCAACCACGGCGTTTTGCGCGGCGATCACGGCGTCCTGGGCCGCGATGGCAAAGTCGCCCAAACCCGGCGCGCGGCGGGGCGCCTTGCCCGTGCGCTCGACAAACTCGGGCTCAAAGCAGCCCACGTGCTCAAACAGATCGATCCACTTTGCATAATCGACCACAAATATGAGTGCCCAGGGCGCCTTGGCAATCATGGGCTGATGGTCGCACAGGTCGGCCAGGCGGCCGAGCGTAGCTTGCTCGCGGATGCTCACGATGGAATACATCATCATGGCGCCCGCCGACGGCGCGCGACTCGCCGCATGCAGAATCGCCGCACGCTGCTCGTCGGTCACCGCTACGGGACGGTCGTTGTCATCGCGTGCAAAAGCGCGCGTAGAGGAACGGTGCTCCAACGTGTCCAGCACCGCATTGCCCGTGGTCTCGACCGGATAGCCGCACGTATCCACAGCCTTGGTGCAAACCTGCTCGCTCATCGCCTCATCCTCGCTAATTCTTTAAGAAGCCTTTACGTTTCCGTGTAATTCCCGTCCATTATCGCGCAGGCCGCCACTACATTGCGCCACACCGCCGCACGTGCGCGTTAATATGGCTGGTTGTTGTGCGCAGCCACCAATTGCAGCGCATATCTTGGTAACAATCGGGTAAACCCCCGCTTTCGTACGTTTTAGTTTGTGAGGAGTCTCAGCATGTTCGCTGCCGCCATCTCGCTCGTCGGTCTTGCGGCGACCGTCTACCTTGTCTTGCGCGAGGCCAAGGCCATTCGCGCTCAGTCGGGCACCGTTGCCAAAAGCGCTCTTGGGTGGAGCGTCGTCTTCGGCCTGTTCCAGGTCTTTTTGACTATTTGGGGCGCCATTGGCCTCGTCGCCCAAAACGAGCCGCTCGCCTTTGTGATGCTCATCCTGACCAACGCCATCCTCACCGGATGCGCCTGGGCCAGCATCGCCCGCGATCGCATCGCCCCGCGCGTCTTTGCGTTCGCCAAGCCCGACGCCCCCGCCCCCACCGGCAAGCTCGCCCGCCTGCGCGGCGCCTTTGTGGGCAAACCACTCGTCGCCGCCGTCCTGTGCCTGCTGCTCGCCGGCGTCTTTGCGCTGCTGGGCATGGAGGTCTCGTCCAACCACGACTTTACCTGGGTCTACCCCCTGTGCATCCTGCTCGAGTGGGCCATCATCACCGTGCTCATGATCGGCTTGTTCTTCCTGTTCCAGCGCCACGGCGCAGCTCCCGCGGTCCTGGCCTTTGCCCTCTTTGTCCTGGGCATTGCCGAGTTCTTCGTCATCACGTTTAAATCCATGCCCATCCAGCCGGGCGACCTTTCGGCCATCTCCACCGCCGCCGCGGTCGCCGGCACCGGCTACACCTTCTCCATCTCGCTGTTCTGTGTGCTGTCCATGGGCTTTACCGCCATCGCCATGCTGCTGTGCGAGTACGCCGGCCTGGTGGCACCGCACCGTCAGAAGGGCGCCGCCAACGCCAAGCGCATGCTGCTCACCAACCTGCTCGTCGCCGTGCTGTGCCTGGGCGGTGTGACCGCACACGTCACGCTCATCGACTACTACAACACCCTCGGCATCACCGTCTACACCTGGCGCCCGCTCGAGAGCTACTGGCGCGAGGGCTACCTGCCCGCTTTCATTAGCGCAGCGCAGTCCATCAAGCCGCCCAAACCCGCCGACTACTCCGTCGACGATGCCAAGGCCACGCTCAAAAAGTACGCCAAGGCCTACGACAAGTCAGACGCGGCCAAGAGCGACGAGCGCGCCGCCGCAAAGGAGCAGTTCGATAGCGAGAAGCCCACGGTCATCGCCATCATGAACGAGACGTTCTCCGACCTGTCGATCTACCAGAACATGCGCGCCGGCTACGAGGGCCCGCAGTACTTTAAGAGCCTGTCCAACTGCCTCAGCCGCGGCAAGGTCTACGTGAGCGCCTACGGCGGCGGTACCGCCAATACCGAGTTTGAGTTTATGACCGGCAACTCTATGGCCAACCTGGGCTCGGGCGTGTACCCCTACACCATCTACAACATGGAAACGACCGGTAATCTGGCAGAGCAGTTCAAATCGCTCGGCTATTCCACCACGGCCATGCACCCCAACCACGCGACCAACTGGAACCGCGAGAACGTCTACAAGGACTTTGGCTTTGACCAGTTCCTGTCCATCAACGACTTCCAGGGCGCCGATACCCTGCGCGGCATGGTGACCGACCAGGCGACCTACGACAAGATTCTTGAGCTGCTCGACCAGAACGCCGATCCGCAGTTTATCTTCGACGTGACCATGCAGAACCACTCGGGCTACGACACGGGTCTGCTGCCGGTCGACAAGCAGATGCACCTGAACATCGACACGACCGATCTGGACGCCAAGACCGTCGAGGACGGCACGCTCTCCGATGTCGACGAGTATGTCTCGTGCATCGAGCAGTCCGACCAGGCGCTTCGCTACTTCCTCAACGCCCTGAGCAAGCTCGACCGTAAGGTAGTCGTGGTGTTCTGGGGCGACCACCAGCCGTTCTTCCCGTCCAAGTTCAACGACAAGTGGTTTACCGGCGAGGACGATGCCACGCACCAGGAACGTCTGTGGCAGACCGACTACATCATCTGGGCCAACTACGACGTTGCCGGCTGCGACCAGACGAGCGAGGTCGACGACCTGTCCACCAACTACCTGTCCACGCAGCTTATGCAGCTGATCGGCGCACCGCTGACCGACTACCAGAAAGCGCACATGACGCTGCGCGAGTCGCTGCCCGCCATCAACTCGGTGGGCTACGAGGACGCCAGCCTGCGCTGGGCGCTCTCCTCCAACGTCACCGGTGACGATGCCGCTGCCGCGGCTGTCACCAAGGCACGCGAGGATTACGCCAAGATGCAGTACTACGAGATGTTCCGCGACGGCAAGAACGTGTACACCGAGCACTTCCAGACCGAGGCCAACGAGACCGACCCCAACCTGGCACCGGGTACAACCAAGATCAAGTAGCGGGTCGCTGCTAATTCACAACTGAAACGTCTGTCCGGGCGGAGGCATATAAGGTTCCCTGCTCGGACAGTCCTGCGCAAGGCGGAGGCCAAATTAAGTGGCCTCCTTTGCGTGCGGAACTCGCGATGAACCTTATATGCCTCCGCCCGGACAGACGCCCTGTTGTTGGAGCGCGGCTTGTCATGGGGGGGTATCCGCAACATATATAAGTTGAAGGCCACGTCTTGTGGCCTTTTTTGCATCCGGAAACCGTGTCCCAGAATTCACGTCCGGAATGGGATGCAGTTTCCGCTTGTGGCTCCGTTGGGAAACTGCATCCCATTCCAAAGGCAAATTCTGGGACGCACTTTCCGAAACCCCATCCATCCGGAAAGCCCGTCCCACTCTGAATACATCCAGCGAACGCATGAGAGCGTGTCATCCAGGACAGCCTCGTCATCGTGGTGATGGAAAATGTCACCCCAAACGCTTGCCACGGTTGCGCCTATGAGTGTCAAGAAAAAAGCCTCGAGAATTTCGAGGCTTTCACATTTGTATTGTTTTGCACGAAGGACCGCGAACGACGAAGCTACTCGCCCAAAACGGCCTTTTTGGCGGCTGCAGCCATGTTGTCCAGATCTTCCTTGGTGGGATGGTCCTTCGCGGCAACCCAGTTGTCGAGCAGCATCTTAAATCGGGCGTTGTCGGGATCTTGCTCGAGCATGGCCTCGTAGCGCTGCTTGACCGCGGGGCCCATCTTGCCCTGGCACATCGCCCAGCCCGCAAGCTCGGCATCCCCAGCCAAATTGGAAGTCACGCGATCAATAATCTGCTGGTAATAGCTCTGGTCGGCCCCAAAACCGCAGGTGCCAAACAGGAAGACGCGCTTGCCGTGCAAGGCGGAGAGCAACGCCGCGACCGAAGGCGTGCACGCGCCCTTGTCGCACCAAAAACCGACGAGCACCGTGTCGGCCGCGCAGGCGCCCTGCGCCTCGAGCGCAACCTGATCTGCATCCGCATCGTCGCTCAACGCCGCGGCATGGACAAACTCAACACCCGCAGCCTGCAGAGCGCGCTTGATCGCGCCCGAAACCATCCTGGTATTACCGCTCTTGCTGTTAACCACCAAAGAGCACGTCATAGTCACGTTGCCTCGTATCCCCCAAAACTAAAGCCACTAATGCAATTTATTAGATGAATATCTTAGTACTAACGTGACAGATGTAAACCACCGTCTGTCGATTGATTAATTTGCCCCACGGGCTTGCTCACTGGGCAAACTGGCTGCGATAGAGTTCGGCGTAGAAGCCGCCTGCCGCTAGCAGCTCGTCGTGCGTGCCGCGCTCGATAATCTGGCCGTCGCGCATCACCAGAATGCAGTCGGCGTTGCGGATCGTCGACAGGCGGTGCGCCACCACAAAGCTTGTGCGGCCGGCCATAAGCTCGTCGAACGCCGCCTGCACCTGCAGCTCGGTACGCGTATCGATACTCGAGGTCGCCTCGTCCAGCAGCAAAATCGCCGGGTCGGTGAGCATGACGCGCGCGATGCACAGCAGCTGTTTTTGACCCTGGCTAAACGTGCCGCCGTCCTCGCCGATGACCGTATCGTAGCCGCCTGGCAGCTGCACGATAAACTTGTGCGCATGCGCGCGCTTGGCAGCCTCGATAACCTGCTCGCGTGTGGCGTCGGGACAGCCGTAGGCGATGTTTTCCGCCACCGTGCCCTCGAACAGCCAAGTGTCCTGCAGCACCATGCCAAAGGCACGGCGAAGGCTTGCGCGCGTGTAGTCACGCGAAGACCGGCCATCGACCATGATGCGTCCGGCATCGATATCGTAAAACCGCAGCAGCAAGTTGATGAGCGTCGTCTTGCCGCAGCCCGTGGGGCCGACCAGGGCAAAGCGCATGCCGGGCTTGGCCTCGATGCAGATGTCCTGCAGCAGCTTGCGGTCGGGCACGTAGCTAAAGTCCACATGCTCAAAGGTCACCTCGCCCTGCGGGACGGCAAGTTCCACGGCATCCTCCGCGTCGAGCTCCTGCTCGCGCGCATCGAGCAGCGCAAACATGCGGCGCGCCGAGGCGTACGCGGTCTGGATCTGCGTAATGACGTTGGTGACCTCGTTGAAAGGCTTGGTGTACTGGTTGGCGTAGGACAGGAAGATCTGCACGCCGCCCACCGTAAGCGCCGCGGGCACGCCCGTGATCACGCCCGCGCAGCCGATCACGGCGACCACGGCGTAGATGATGTTATTGATAAAGCGCGTGCCGGGGTTGGAAAGCGAACCCATAAACTGCGCGCGCTCGCCCGCGGTGTAGAGCTCGGCATTGAGGGTATCGAAGCGCTGTTGAGCGTGCGGGCCGTAGGCAAAGGCGTCGACAAGCTTTTGCTCGCCTACGTACTCCTCGATATGGCCGCCGAGCTGCCCTTGAATACGCTGCTGTGCCGTAAAGCTTTTGTTGGAGAGCTTGGCAATAGCGCCGGCTGCAAAAATGGAAAGCGGCGTGACGAGCACCACCACGAGCGTCATGGTCAGGTTAATGGAGAGCATAAACGCGAGCGTGCCCACAATGGTGATGACGCCGGTGAAGAGCTGCGTGAAGCCCTGCAGCAGACCGTCGCCCACCTGGTCGACGTCGTTGACCACACGGCTCATAAGGTCGCCGTGAGCATGGCTGTCGATAAAGCTGAGCGGCATGCGGCTGAGCTTGTCGCTCGCCTCCACGCGCATGTCACGCACCGTTTCGTAGGACAGGCGGTTGACGCAGTAGCCCTGCAGCCACTGGAAGGCCGCAGCTCCCACCACGACGAGCGCGAGTTTGGTAACGAGCGGCAGCAGCGCATCGAAGTCCACCTGGCCCGCGGCAACGATCAGGTCGATGCCCTCGCCAATGAGGATGGGTGTGTAGAGCTGCAGGACCACCGAGACGGCGGCACTCACAAACGACGCCGTAAACGTGATACGATGCGGACGGACGTAGCCCATCAGGCGGCGGGTCACCGCACCCACGGGATAGCGCTCGGGATCGCCGGGCTGGCGCGGACCGTCGCCCAGGTCGTTGAGGTTATCGTTACCGGACACGTTGGCCGTCATCGTGGCGACCGAACCGGAAGAAGTATACGGATTCATCTAGCAGCCCTCCTTTGCGCAAGTGGATGCCGGGGCAGCCGGGGCGCCTGGGGCGGGCGCGGGCATCGCGCTCCCCTGCTGACCCTCGAGCTCCTCGCGACGAAGCTGCGACTGGCAAATCTCGCGATAGAGCTGGCAGGTCGTGTACAGCTCATCGTGCGTGCCCAGGCCTGCGACAGAGCCGTGGTCGAGCACGCAGATCATGTCGGCATCGCGCACGGTCGAGACGCGCTGGCTCACGATCACCGTTGTCATGGGGACACCCCTCGAAAACACCGGGGCTCTTCCTGCGAGTTCGCGCACCGCACGGCGCAGAGCCGCATCCGTCTTTACATCGAGCGCCGATGCCGAATCGTCCATAACGAGAATCTGCGGGTATTCCACCAGAGCACGCGCGATAGTCAGACGCTGACGTTGTCCGCCGCTAAAATTTTTGCCGCCTGCCTCGACGGGAGCATCGAGGCCGTCCGGCAGGTTACGTACAAAATCGTCCGCCTGGGCCGTCTCGAGCGCATCCCAAAGCACGTCATCCATAAAGCACGTCCTTTGACGCCATGCCAGATTGGAACGAATCGTGCCGCTCATGAGGGTCGCCCGCTGGGGGACCATGCCAATAACCTCCCTCAGTTGGTCAAGATTCCACGAGCGCACGTCACGGCCGAAAACGCGAACCGTTCCCGCCGACGCATCGTACAGGCGCGGGATAAGCGAGACGAGCGTGGACTTGCCGCTGCCCGTGCCGCCGATAATACCGAGCGTTTTGCCCACCGGCAGTTCCAGGGTCACATCGCTCACGGCATTTGCCGCGCCCGCGCCAAACGAAAAGCTCCCATGGTCAAAGCTCAGCGCAGGGACTGGAGCAGCGCCACCCGCCAGTTCGCTCGGCTTGGGCAGCTCGACCGGCTGGTTGCCCTCGTCGGTGATGCTCGGCACGCAATTGAGCACCTCATTGATGCGCGACGCGCTGGCGCTCGCCTTGGTAAAGACAACGACCAGGTTAGCGACGTACACGATGGAGGTCAGGGTCTGCGTCATGTAGTTCACAAACGCCATGACCTGGCCCTGCGTAAGCTCACCCACGTTGACCTGGATGCCGCCCACCCACAGGATGGCGCACACGCCCAGGTTCATCACCAAAAACGTTACGGGGCTAAGGATTGACGAGAGTTTGCCCACCGCGATGGCGGTATGGGCCTGGTCATCGGCGGCTTGGGCAAAGCGCTCGCGCTCGTGGTCTTCGCGCACAAAGGCGCGAACCACGCGGGCGCCCGAAAGCCCCTCGCGGCAAATGAGCGCAATGCGGTCGAGCTTTGCCTGCAGCTGCTTGTAATACGGAATGCAGCGCGCCATGACAAACCAGAACACCAAGCCGATGGCGGGCGTGCAAATCAAAAAGATCATGCCGAGCTTAAGGTCGATGGCAAGGGCCGCAACCATGGAGCCCACCGCCAGGAAAGGCCAGCGGATGAGCATACGCACGCCCAGCGCCACGGCAAGCTGCACCTGGTTGACATCGTTGGTGATGCGCGTGATGAGCGACGGCGTGCCAAAGCGGTCGAGTTCGGTGTAGCTCAGCTTATTGATGTGCTGGTAGAGCGCGCCGCGAATGTCGGTGCCCATGCCCTGCGAGGTGAGCGCCGCCATCTTTTGGCAGACGAGCGTAAACGAGATGCCGATCACGGCCATGGCGCCAAGCACCATGCCGTAGTGGATAACGGCGTTCACGTCGTGCGCCCCAATGCCCTTGTCGATCATCTGGGCAATCACCAGCGGCGTAAGCAGGTCAAAGATCACTTCGATCAGCTTGCACGCAGGGCCGATCACCATATACCGGCGAAACTTACCACCAAAACGCCTGAGCAGCTCAATCATGTATAGGCGCTCCCTATCATCATCTCTATTCAATCTGATTCATGATAGTACGGCGAGCCCTGGAGATGCGTAAGCAACTCGTTACAGATGTAAGGGCGACGGTCACTAGCGCCTAAGGCATGTAGCAGCCGATGTTTTGGCAACGCCAGCGAGCGGTATAACGCCAGGGATTCAATTATCAGATAAATGTGACCCTTCAGGCGGTTTTGGTCGGCTACCCGCGAGTGCCGGCAGGGCGCTTGGTAGTCGAGCGATCCCGCAGGCAAAGCCGAGGACCAGCGAGACACCAAATACCTCGCCGCCGGCCGGGCCATGTCGCGGCACCAAAAAGCGCCCGTGCGCTCGATGGATTCGGATGCCCGACAGAGGCTCCTTATGGCTGCTTCCTTCCGGACCTGACCAGATTCGGAACATGTCGTCATCCGAACCCATCGAACGCGCTAGGCGCTCGGTATATCTTACCTGCTCCCGCCCGCCAGAGCAAGGTAGCTAATTTGGGACGGAGCTTTTTTGACTACTTTTGCAGCCCGATTGCCAGAGCAGCCAATGAGTAGTCAAAATAGTCCCATCCCAAAATGACCGGCTTGGTGCCGCACCACAGAAAGGGCCCATCTACTACGTTTAGGCCGCAGGGGTCAACCATAGCCGGCTTTTTCGAAAATCGGCAAGCTTTCTACCTGCGGTTTTGTTTTTGCAAATTCCGGGATGGTCGAAGGTGGCCGGTTTAACGTAGTAGATGGTCGCATTTCGTGGCAAACGGTCCGACCCAAGGCACAAGGCGGCCAACCTCGAATGGCCATTCTCGAAGTTGCGGTGGAATACGGACTGAATTGGCCCCTTAAAGGCAAAAACGCTCCGTATTTCACCGCGACTTATCGAGGGGATGGGTTTTAGATACGGCCAAGGTCGTAGGATCGAGCGGCCGCTTCGCCGGCGCAGATGAGGTTGGTTGTGGCTTCTTGCGGATCGAGTGCCTGTTCCAGGCCCATGGGTTTGCGGCAAATCGGCAGTACAAGGTCGATGCCTTGCCCATACACCGCATCCAGGTTATCAGCGCGACCGCCCACGACAGCAATCACCGGCTTGCCATATCGCTTCGCACGACGGGCCACACCCACCGGCGCCTTACCGGCGGCGGACTGCTCATCCATATTGCCCTCGCCCGTTATGACCAGGTCGACATCGCGCACGCGCTCGTCAAACCCCACGAGATCGAGCACCGTCTCCACGCCCGAACGCAGCTCCGCCCCGAGCGCCAGCAGCGCGGCACCCAGGCCGCCTGCGGCACCGGCACCGGGCACTCCGAGCACCGAGCCAAATGTCCGAGCACCCTCGGGTGTGCGCAACAACCCCTGGGCTCGAGCTCTGGCAATCGCCGCATCGAGCAAGCGACCGTAGCCGACCATCCAGCCGTCGTATCTGCGCAGCACCTCGACATCATCCGCCGGCAGGCCCTTCTGCCCGCCGAACACCGCCAGTGCGCCTCGACGCCCCACGAGCGGATTCTCGACATCGGAAAGCACAACGATACGAGCATCATCCAAAGCCTGCAGCGCGGGCGCCAGATCAACGCTCGCCACCTGCTCAAGGCCGGCAAGACCGGTGGCGACATCGCATCCCTGATCATCGACCACACGCGCGCCCAGCGCCTGCAGCATGCCGGCGCCACCATCGTTGGTGGCACTGCCGCCCAAACCAATATAGATAGTCTTTGCGCCCGTGCGAACCGCGCGAAGCATGAGCTCGCCCACGCCATAGGTCGAAGCCGCAAGCGCCGCCAATTCTGTACAGGGCGAGTACCCAATACCCGCCGCCTCGGCCATCTCGATGACCGCGGACTCGCGCTCGCCGTCCACCAGCATCCGGGCAGACGCGCGGTCGCCCAAGGGGCCTGCGACATCGCAGGTTGAGAGCTCACCGCCGCACGCGGCAACGGCATCGAGCGTCCCCTCACCGCCATCCGCCAGCGGCAATGTGCACACCTCGGCATCGGGCCAAACGCGGCGCACGCCTTCGGCAACCGCCGCCCCCGCCTGCGCACTCGAAACGCTGCCCTTAAAGGAGTCGATCGCCAGCAGCACACGGCGGGGCCGGCGGCACGCAGGACCAAAGTCAACCACCGTGCCAGCATCCTCACTGACACCTGCAAGCGCTGCGGCGTGAGCGGCGTGTGCTTCAAGATCAGCCCCACAACCGCAATCAGCGCCGCCTGCTCCGCGCAGACCGCCAAAATAGCTACTCAGCAGCTCACGGCATTCATCCGCCAGGACCCCGGCCGTCACGTTAAACCGATGATTCAGGCGCGAGTCGGCATTCAAATCGTATAGGGATCCCAGCGCGCCCGCCTTGGCATCGGCCGCGCCATACGCACAGCGTCCAACGCGCGCGTTGACCATAAGCCCCGCACACATGCAGCAAGGCTCGAGCGTTACATAGACCGTGCAATCGGAAAGGCGCCAGCGGCCAAGCGCCTGGGCGGCAGCGCACAGGGCCGCGAACTCTGCATGAGCCGAAGGATCCTGATCGAGCTCGCGACGATTATGCGCCCGCGCGACAACCTCGCCGTCGCGCACCACTACGGCTCCGATGGGCACCTCGCCCACCGCCGCGGCGGCTCGCGCCTCGGCCAGCGCCTCGCGCATGAACTTCTCGTCGATTTCGGTGATCGTCATCGTTCGCCTTCCCTGTTGCAAATTCAAAACGATGCTATCATTACGACTCACGGAGAGATGGCAGAGCGGTTGAATGCGGCGGTCTTGAAAACCGTTGAGCGCGAGAGCGTTCCGGGGGTTCGAATCCCCCTCTCTCCGCCACTCCTAGTGATGCACCGGTGTCATGGTCCGCTCAAACAGTGCATCGACCACGTCGGCCATCTCGGGTCGACGCTCAAGATCGTGGCCCGATTCCCACCATATCGTGAAAAGTCGAATAATACCGCCGGCGACAAACTCAGACGTCGTCTCGAGTGACACGGGGGCCAGGGCATCCTCGGCAAGCACGTTCATCACACGCTCGCGGATAGAGCGGGCAATGCGGTCGCAAATAACGTTGGTCAACATGCCCGACATGCTGCTTGCCAAAATGTTATCCATGAGCCGCTCGTGCGCCAGAATCAAATCCATGGCATCGTCCAAAATCGCGTGCCGAAGCGCGCGCACGTCCTCGGCAGACACCGCGCCGGCCTCATCGGGCTGTTTTTGCGGCAAGCCCGACATGAGCTCATCGATATAAAAGGCAAAGTAATCGTTCTTGTCGCGAAAGTGCTTGTAGAACGTCGTGCGGCGAATCATGGCGCGGTCGCACAGCATGGCAACCGTCAGGTCCTCAAAACGATTCTCCTCGAGAAGCTCGGTGAAGGCATCGAACAGGGCGCGGTAGGTTTTCTTAATGCGAAGGTCCACTGGTATCGCCATCCTCAGGGCAAAGACAACACTCGTCAATCTGTCGCATATCTTACACCTGTACCTCGCGCGCTTTGCCCCGGTGCCAACCCCGCCGAAAACATAACGCTTGCCGGAAAGTTCGGCACGGCAAAACGTTGCGGGTATACTAGTAGCGTTATACCAACGGCAGCTGGCGCATGCCGCCGCGGCCATTCGAAACGGAGACATCATGATTACCGTCATCATCGGCATCGTTGTTGTCATTGTGATTGTCTGCGCCATCGCCGGCATCTACAACAACATGGTCACCAAGCGTAACCGCATCGATAACGCCTGGCAGAACATCGACACGCAGCTGCAGCGCCGCAACGACCTGATCCCCAACCTGGTCGAGACCGTCAAGGGCTACGCCAAGCACGAGCAGGAGACGCTCTCCGCCGTGATCAGCGCGCGTAACACCGCCGTCAAGGCCACCACGCCCGAGGCCAAGATGGAAGCCGACAACGTGCTGACCGGTGCGCTGCGCCAGCTCTTCGCCGTGGCCGAGGCCTATCCCGATCTTAAGGCAAACACCAACTTTACGCAGCTGCAGGCATCGCTCGAGGATACCGAGAACAAGATTAGCTATGCACGCCAGAGCTACAACGACTGCGTGCTCAGCTACAACAACGCCATTCAGACGTTCCCGGCTGTCATCTTTGCCGGCATCTTCCAGTTTAAGGAGCGCCAGGGCTTCGAGGCCGCCGAAGCAGCCCGCCAGGCTCCGACCGTCAAGTTCTAGTAGTTTGACAGTGCATCCTTAATCGGCCAAATGTATAAACCGCCCCGTCGAATGCATACTTCGACGGGGCGGTTTCCTTTTTCGCGAAGGTCCCCCTCTAAGCGCCGTGCATTTTCAGGAGTATTCAACATAACCAAGAGCTTCGGGCGCCACGATAAATGCCAAAGACCGCGAATATCCCTACAAATCAAACGCTGCCAGCCCATAACCCCGCCCATCATTCGTAGAAAACATCGAGAAATCCCGATTTTTTGCCCGAGGTCGGTATGCAGGGGCCTTCGATTGCAGAATACTCGCAAAAATGCACGTCGCCACCCCCCCCCACATGGCGCGAAGCAATCAGAACCACCCTTAAAAAGGGTGGTTTGCTCTTAGGGTATAACCCACGGGCC
>CABUMU010000011.1 GCA_902492855.1 uncultured Collinsella sp.
TTCTAAACGCCATAAGCCACCGGTGCGCGCTTTGGCACCGGTGGCTCCGCGGGTTAGTTGATACGGATCTCGTCGTTTGCAGCGAGCGCCTGCATAAGGCGGGAGCGCAGGTCGTCCACGTAGCGCTCCACGTCCTCTGCGGACAAGAGACGACTCGGCTTGGCCAGATCGGCGCGGCGCACAGTCTTGATCTTGCGCTGGGGCACGGGTGCAGGCACGGGAGCAGACGGTGCGGCGCCCTTGTTGGAGATCTTCTTGACCGCCTCACCCGTACTCGTGACCTCGGTGGTGCGGCGCTCGTTGTCCATACAGATGCGGGCCGCATCCACAGCGTCGTACATCCCGTTGGTTGCTGCGCTGAGCCAGTTGGCCCAGTTAGTCGCGGCAACACTCAGCTCGTTGAGGCTTTGAGCGCTGTGGGCACGGTTTTTGAACGACTCGTATTTGGCGCCGGCGTCTGCTATGGCATCCTTGGCTTGATTGACAAAGCCCTTTTGACTCTCAGCCTGTGCCTGCAGGTCTTGCAGATCGCTCTCGATTCGGCACAAAAAGTCATTGCGGCGGATGCCCAGCAGCTTTTTCATGTCGTCCTCGACGGGATCCATAAGCGGCTGCAGGTCTTTAATGCGGCCGTAGGGCTTGGGATCTCTGAGAACCTCACGCACCTTTGACACATTCTCAACCGCACTGGGAATGTCATCGGAGGCATACTCGATACCCTCGGTGCGGCTCAAGAAATCCTTGGCGTGGTCAAACGCTGTTCGTTGGTTGGACTCGAAAAACTCAACCACCTTGTCAAAGTCTTCCTTGGCATCGAGCAAGCGCTCCTCATGCTTGGTGAACGTGGTCAAGAACGCCTCGGACTCGTTCTGGTCCTTAAGGACGTCGGCCACCTCCGAGCGCATCTTCTCGCACTCGCTCTCGCCAGGATACGGATAGAGCGGTTTGATGCCCGTATAGTAGTCGCGTGCTATGGCGAGGCACGACTCGCGCAAGTCCTCAAGGCGCTCTTTGAGCTCGGCCACGAGCTTATCCTCGTTGGAGGGCACGGTCTTGAGATCAAACAGGTCACACATGAGTTCGCCCGTGGCGCGTAGCAACCGGTCGCTCATGCGCATGCGCAAGCGCACCTGGGCCTTATCGGCATCCTTGCGCAGGAGCGTCACCATGCGGCTGTCGTTAGCTTGAACCGTCTGACCGCCAAACAGCACCTGCGCGCGCTGCTCCACCACAAGCTGCGCCACCACATTTGCGATGTCGACCTCGCGCCAGCCAAAGGGCCTTTGCTGGTACTGGCGCTGGATATCGCCCATAGCGGTATCCAGGTGGCGCTGGTGCTGCACTTTGAGGTAGTCCTCGACCTCTTTGAGCGCACGCGTGTTACCTGCATCCATGCCAGCGAGCCCCACTTGAACGTTGCCCACCAGAGTAGAGCGAATATCGGTATCGCTCGTGACCGGCGCGCCGATATAGTCGGCCTTTTCAAAGACCACATCGCACAGCTGCGCCAGCACCTGCTCAAAGACCTGAGCGGGTTTGGCAGCACGGATCTCAATCATGCGCCCGTTGACGGCGCATCGTGCATGGAGCACCGCCTCAGCCAAAAGGGCGTCAGCCTCTTTCTCGTTAAAGTCCTTCTCGCGCATTTTGGCCTCGACAATCTGGCGGGTACTCGGCGGTAGCTCCTGCAGATTGCGCGTCTGGGCGTACATGCGAATCTTAGCGGCGTTGACGAGTGGGGCCCAATAATCCACCTCGTCGCTCAAGGCCACGATGGCCTTATCCACGGATTTCAATGCCAGCTCGGCATCATCCGAACGGCCCAAATCGCTGGCCATGGTCACCACGGAAAGTTCCATGCCGCCCATGCTGGTACCGTGGATTGAGCCGTCCACATAGCGGTCAAACGGAAAGTCGTTGGCCCCGCGGTTGAGTTTGCGCGCAGTGTAGATGCTTTCGAACAGGCGCTTCTTGATGTACTCAATCACCTTCGCGTTGTCGATCGGGGTGCGTGCGATCTCCTGCGCTATCTCCTGCTCCTCGTCGGTGAGGAAGCTATAGGTATCGCCCTGGCGTGCCACGTAGCTCTCGCGCTCCAAGCGGGCGAGAGATTCCTTGACGCGGTCCTTAAGGGCGCGCTTGTCCACGTCCAGGCTATCGATCATAAGGATGGAGATGTTCTCGACCGTGGCCTTGACGTAGCCGATGTAGCGGATCAAGTACAGGAGCTTAAGCACCCGGACATCGTAGCTCTCAAGACCCTCTGCGTTTTCAGCCGCGCGCTCCGCACAGACGACGACCTGAATGATGCCGTGCTCCAAATCCTTGGAGATTGTGTCGAAGAAGCGCCAGAACGGCACGAGTGCACCAGTCTGGTCATGCTGAATGGCCTGAGCGCTCTCCTGAAACGCGCTCAGCATGGAGCGCTCGCCCGTGGACATGTGCTTGGCCTTAACACCGTGCTTGCGTACCTCGGTCATCACGTCGGGCAGAAGCTTAAACTGGTAGCCCACAAACGGGTAGCTGGCCACAAAATCCTTGGAGTTGGCAAAGCCGGCAAGGTCGGAGCGCGAGCCACCCTCAAAGGTAAAGTTGTTTTTGAGGACGGCGGCGTCTTGCTCGTAGACCTGTGCAAGCATATCGGCCGCCGGCGCGGTCTTCTCGAGCACACGGCGCTGGATGACCTCGTCCACGCTGGAGCTGGAGAGCGAAAGGCGGGTATTGAAGCGGCCTTGGATCTTTGAAAAGCCGTTGCCCACGGGCAGGCTCAGGTTGTCGATGGCCTCCTGGCTCGTGACCATCACCCACACGCGGCCACCGCAGGCGGCACCCAGCTCCTCGACGATGGTCTGAAGACTCAACATAAGGCTTGGATCCCGGTCGTTCGTAATAAACTGACCCACCTCGTCGACCATAAAGAGTAAACGGTAGTTACCGCCGTGGGCCGCCGCCTGAGCGTCTACGTAGTCCTTGACCTTTTTGGCAAAGACATCGGGGGCCAAAACCTCGTCCTCAGAACCCTCAAGCCAGTTCCATGCGGCCTTTTCGCTCATGCCGAGCACGCTCTGCAGCACCTCGACGACGTCGTCCTCAAAGTAGCTGTAGGTGTCGCGGGTCTGGAGCCAGGACTCGCCGTTGACGCGCTCAAAGGCCTCGCGAAACTCCTGGGTCTTGCCCAGGGAATCGATGTGGTCCTCGAGTTTTGCAAGCTTTAGGTCCTCGCCGTAGAAGCCGCGCGCCTCGTAGAACATGCGCTCAAAGCCACGAAGCAGCGCCGTGGGAGCCGTATCGCCCTGCTTCCACTGGCCCGCCTTGCTATCGATGTTAAAGAGGATGGCCTGCGTGGGCACCGAGCAGGCGCGCTCCATGGCAGCCTCGACCATGGGGTCGACGATCTTGCCGTCAAAGTAGCGGATGGCGCTCTTGCCGCCGATCTGGCGATTCTCGAGCAGGTAGCTCAGCATCTTGAGGAAGTGCGATTTACCGGAACCGAAGAAACCACTGATCCACACGCCGATCTTGTCGGTGCGCACATCGATGGCATCGCCGTATGCCTTGAAGAACGTGGCAAGGTGCCCTTGCAGCTCGCGCGTCACCACGTACTCGTCAAGCTCCTGGCGGATGGACCCATCTTTTGAATCCTGGACCTTGACCACGCCGTTGATGGAGCGGTTGATGTCTTTTGCAAAGAGGTCGCGAATGATCGTGTTGTCCATGGGTGCTCCTTTGGGTTTGGGAACGTTATGGCAAAGGGTTGTTACCGGCGGCAGGGACTTGTCTGCGGGGTGCCGCGCTTACGAGATATCGATGGCGCGGTAGTAGTTGTCGGCCGGCAGACGGTTAAAGAGCTGGAAAGAAGAGCCGTTGAAACTGCCCGGATAGGCGGCGACCACAGGCACCTCATCAAAATCCGCAAGCATGCAGTGGAGAAGCGTGTGTATGCGAAAGAACGGGAAAACCTCGCCAGCGCCGGTGAGGAGAACGACGTCTCCAGGCGCGTGCGGCTCGGTCTGCTCAAGGATGTACGCGGCGACTTTCTCGGGCGATGCGAACTTGGCCACGTCCTCGAGCACGCGCTGGGTACCGCGGCGCTCCTCTTGATGCGAGATAGCCTTGAGGACACGGCGCCTTTCGAGAATTGCCAGCACGGCGTCGTAAAGGTTCACGACCTTGAGCGTGCACGGAAGCTTGTCGGCCTCGGCATCGCGTGAAAGGGTGTCAAATAATGCACGCGCCTCAAACTCCAGCGCGGGGTCATAGCAAAAGGTGTGGAAGCCGATCTCATTGCCTATGCCCTTGTTGGCCAAAAAGTCCTCGCTGCGCAGGCACTCGCGCAGAAGCTGCGCACGGCGCTCAAATTCCTGACAGGCGCGCTCGGAGCGGGCATGCGCCGCCACGACGCTCTTGCGGGAATGGATGCCGATATTGGTGGTGAGATCGGTCGCCGGGGTGATAACAGGGTCGACGGCGCTTTTTGACGGGAGCCACGCTACATCACCGCCCTGCCGGTAAGGGCCGCGATAAGCGACTGCTCGCCCAGCTGAACCAAGGCTCGCTCGACATCGGAATCGAGGAAGAGTGGTGACAGGCGCTCGGACTCCGGGCCCTGGCCCTCGCCGACAAGGCCGGCATGGCGGAGCGTCTGGCGGAGCGAGCCCTTAATGCGCTTGACCGTGGCCTCAGTCCAGCGGGCCGCGTCCGGATACTCCGTGGTAAAGCGTGTCATAAAGGCGTTGAGGTCAACCGCCGTAAAGGCATAATCAAAGTTTTGTAGGCGCTCCCCTACCTCGACGAGCACGAGCTCGCGCACGATATCGTAGCGGCAGATCATGCTGTAGAAGATGGCCTGGTCCGCCTGCGTGGGAGTGCCGGATGCCATGAGCCTGGTTAGGGATGACGCAGCCTCGACGGCGGTTTTGGGGTCGATGCCGCGCGCGGCGCATACGGCGTCCGTGGGCACCATGGCGTCAAGGCGGCGAAGGCACACGGTTGCGCGGTTGGCGACCATGCGCTCCGTGGGATATTGAAAGAGGTTCTCGCTCTTTACGCGTACAATAACCTGCTCGTCGCTTGCGCCCTGCATACGAAGGGCAGCGACGATGCGCATCTCATGCGGGAGGAATTGCTCGCGGGTGAGCACCCCCCCCCCGAACGCTTTTTGTGGTTACATCCACAGTACACGCTCCAAGGGTGTCAAAGGCTGTCACAAGTACGCCGCAACCCGGCAGGCAGGCGCGGCGCACATGACAATAATCATACCTGTTGGTAAAAAAGTTACCACGCCCAGAGTTTCAAATGTTGAGCAACAAAATTTAATCCGGTTAACGGTCATTTTCGCAGCTTAGAAACTTTAACGAGAGCGCCCCAAATCACACTTGCCAGACAACCGCGCTTACGAATGCAGGCACGCACACGCCCAACGCCACCCTCCGCTACACTCAACATAGAGTTCTACATATGATTCTATGTAAGGAGTTTCATATGCCTGTCGTAAAGCCTATTTCTGATCAGACGCGCGCGCTAACTACCATTCAGGAACGCGAAGATCACATTCAACGTACCATCGCTCATGGTTACGACGACCTCACCAACGGTCGTGTGCGCCCCTGGAAACAAGCGAAGGCCGAGGCGGATCGGATGCGAGCCTCGAGATAAGCCCTCCCCCATGTAACCATCCTGTAAATCATAGCGGCGCAGTCGAGTTTTACCGTGATGCGGTCGCGCCTGGCGCTCCACTGTGCTAAAGTATCCCGAACGTTCAAACGACTACGAGGGGAACTAGAAGATGGCACGTGTGCACAACTTCTCAGCTGGCCCGGCCGCGCTGCCTACAAGCGTGCTCGCCGAGATCGCCGACGAGATGATGGACTACCGCGGTTGCGGCATGTCCGTGCTCGAGATGAGCCATCGATCTAGCATGTACCAGCAGATCATCGACGACGCCGAGGCAACCCTGCGTCGCCTGCTGAGCATCCCCGACAACTACCGCGTCCTGTTTTTGCAGGGCGGCGCCACGCTGCAGTTTGCGGGCATCCCCATGAACCTCATGTGCCGCGGGCGCGCCGGCTACATCGTGACCGGCAACTTTGCCAACAAGGCATACAAAGAAGCCGCCAAGTACGGCGAGACCGTGCTGCTCGCGAGCTCCGAAGACACCAATTTCGACCACATTCCCAACATGGCCGACATCAACGCGCGCATTGCCGCCGAGGCCGCGGGCGACGGGCTCGACTACGTCTACATCTGCCAGAACAACACCATCTTTGGCACCATGTTCCACGAGCTGCCCGATTGCGGCGACGTACCGCTGGTCGCCGATGTCTCGAGCTGCTTTCTGTCGCAGCCGCTCGACGTTGAGCGCTACGGGCTCATTTACGCCGGCGCGCAGAAAAACGCCGGCGTCGCGGGCGTGACTGTGGTCATCGTGCGCGACGACCTCATCGCAGATGGCCCAGCCTTTGCGCAGACGCCGCAGTACCTGGACCTTAAGGCCCAGGCCGCCAAGGGTTCCATGCTCAACACGCCCAACACCTTTGGCATCTACGTGTGCGGCAAGGTGTTCCGTTGGGTTGAGCAGACCGGCGGACTTGCCGCCATGGCCGAGCGCAACTGGACCAAGGCTAACCTACTCTACAACCTGCTCGAGCACAGCGAGTTGTTCCATGGCACCGCGCAGGCCGACAGTCGCTCCATCGCCAACGTCACCTTCCGCACCGACGAAGCCGAACTCGACGCGGCCTTTGTCGCAGGCGCGGCCGAGCACCAGATTCAAAACGTCAAGGGCCATCGCCTGGTGGGCGGTATGCGCGCCAGCGTCTACAACGCCGTGACCATGGAAGACGTGCAGGCACTGGCCTCGTACATGAAGGACTTCGAAGCGCAGCATAGTTTGAGCCCGCGATCTAACTAGCCCGCAGCACGCGGGCCGACCAGCCATCTCAAACCACCCTGTTTAGATTAAAACCTGCTAAGGAGTTTTTCATGCGCAAGATTAAGACCATCGACGACATCACCAAGGACGGCAAAGTCGAGTTTGGCGAGGGCTACGAATTTGTGAGCACCGCCGAAGAGGCCGACGCGATCCTGATGCGCTCGACCGACCTGCACGGCTACGGGCTGCCCGAGGGCATCCGCGCCATCGCCCGCTGCGGCGCCGGCGTCAACAACATCCCCGTCGAGGAGTACGCCAAGAAGGGCGTCGTCGTCTTTAACTCCCCCGGCGCCAACAGCAACGCCGTCAAGGAGCTCGTCCTGGGCATGCTGGTGCTCTCGAGCCGCGGCGTAGTGCAGTCGATGAACTGGGTGCGCGACAACGCCGACGACCCCGAGATCCAGGTCGATGCCGAGAAAGCCAAGAAGGCCTTTGTGGGCCGCGAGCTCAAGGGCAAGCGCATCGGCGTCATCGGTCTGGGCAACGTGGGCTCCAAGGTCGCCAACGCCTGCGTCGACCTGGGCATGGACGTTTACGGCTACGACCCGTTCATTTCCGTCGAGCACGCGTGGGTGCTGAGCCGCGAGGTGCAGCGCGTGGGCACGCTCGAGGACCTCTGCCGTGGCTGTGACTACCTCACCGTGCACGTGCCCAGCAAGGCCGACACCATCGGCATGATCAGTACCGAGCAGATCAACCTGCTGGCACCCGACGCCGTGCTGATCAACTACGCACGCGAGACCATCATTGACGAGGACGCCGTCGACGCCGCCCTGCGCGCGGGCAAACTCAGCTGGTTTAGCTGCGACTTTGCCACGCCCAAGACCGTCAAGATGCCCAACACGTTTATCACCACGCACTCGGGCGCCGGCACTGGCGAGGCCGAGGCCAACTGCGCCGATATGGCCATCAGCGAGCTCAAGGATTACCTGGAGAACGGCAACATCGCACATAGCGTCAACTACCCCGCCTGCAGCATGGGCAAGGCGCGCGCCGCAAGCCGCATCGCCTGCCTGCACGCCAACGTGCCCAACATGATCGGCCAGATCACGGCCATTCTCGCCAAGGACAACGCCAACGTGCAGCGTATGACCAACGAGTCCGCTGGCGAGAACGCCTACACCATGTTCGACACCGACGAGCACCTGGACAGCAGCACCATCGAGGCGCTCAAGCAGATTCCGTCGATGTATCGCGTGCGCGTGATCAAGTAGCGCCGGCTGATCTGACGGGCAGTTCCCCATGTGGCCTGCCCGTCACTGACATTGAATGCCCACGGGGGCGCCTTTCGCACGAGAGGCGCCCCCGTTTTTGTGAGCGCTCCATTAAATGCACCGAGCCGCTTCTTGGCATACAATCTGTATGTTGACATAACTATCTGTGAGGTGCCTATGGTTGATACAGATTTTGCTTGGCGGCTTACGCAAGGGCTCGTGCGGATCGACAGTTCCGACCCAGGTGCGTATGAGGGCGAGATTGAACGCTATATCAAAGCGTTGGTTGAGGAACGGTTGGCGCAGCTGAGCCATCCGGTACTCGATGCCGTGCAGATTGCAGAGCTCGAAGTACTCCCCGGGCGCCGCAACCTTATGGTCACCGTGCCGGGCCAAAGCGACGAGCCACGGCTCGTCTATATCTGCCATATGGATACCGTTACGCTGGGCGATGGCTGGGACGCAAACACGCCGCCACTCGGGGCGGTTGTGCGTAACGACAAACTCTATGGCCGTGGCGCCTGCGACATGAAGGGTGGCCTGACCTGCGCCATTGCCGCACTGGTCCATACGCTCGAGCGCGTGGTAGCGGATGGCGCGCTGCCCCGCCGCGGCTTTTCGCTCATCTGCTCGGTCGACGAGGAAGATTTTATGCGTGGCTCAGAGGCCGCGATCGATGCCGGCTGGGTCGGCTCACGCGAATGGGTGCTGGACACCGAGCCCACCGACGGACAGATTCAGGTGGCGCACAAGGGACGCACGTGGTTCGAGATTGAAATGGCTGGCGTGACGGCGCATGCGAGCCAGCCCTGGAAGGGCGCGGATGCCGTCGCCGCCATAGCCGAGGTCGTGTGTTCGCTCCGTCGCGCGTTTGTGGCGCTGCCCGCGCACGATGAGCTGGGGCCTTCGACCATCACGTTTGGCCAAATCGAGGGCGGATATCGCCCCTACGTCGTACCCGACCGCGCCAAAGTCTGGGTCGACATGCGCCTGACCCCGCCGACCGATACGGCCGCCGCGACGCGCATGGTAGAGCAGGCCATCGCCGTCGCCGAAGCCGTCGTTCCCAGTTGCCATGGCAGCTACACCGTGACGGGCGACCGCCCCGCCATCGAGCGCGACCCGAACTCTCCCCTTCTAGCAGCGCTCAAGCGTGCTGCCGATGACGTGACGGACGCGGACACGACCGTCGGCTTCTTTACCGGCTACACCGACACCGCCGTCATTGCCGGCAAGACAGGTAACCGCAATTGCATGAGCTACGGTCCCGGGTCGCTCGCGCTCGCGCACAAGCCCAACGAATATGTGCCCCACGCCGATATCGTTCGTTGTCAGCAGGTGCTAATCGCGCTCGCCGATAACGTGCTCTGGGACGCGAGCGGCCAAGTTGGGGCATAATAAGCCGCGAACAAACCGACTCGTGCGTTAGGACCGCCCATGAAAGCACTTCCGTTTCCCTGCATCCGCCCAGCTCAGGACCGCGTGCTCGAGGCGCTGCCTGCAATGGGCAGCATCCTGAGCGGCAACGATGCTCTGCGCGGAGCCCTTGCCGATGGCCTGATGCTCAAGGACCCGGGCGCAGCGTATTACGTGTACGAATGCTCAGGGGAGCCGGGGCGCGTGACGGGCGTTGTGGCGATCTGCCCGGTTGGTGCGCTGGCGGGCGGCGACGCGGTTGCCGCCGATACGACCGCCGCTGCGCGCGCAATCGCCGACCTCAAGGTACAGCCCCGTCCCGTAACGCTTGTCTACGAAGCCTCTCCCGTCATGGATATCATCCTCGGCGCCGCAAAAGAGGGCGCTTCACTCTATGCCGTCACCGACCCCGCCGGCATTACGCACCGCGTGTGGGAGGTCAAGCGCGAGGACGCCGTCGGGGCCATCCGCGCCATGCTCGACCAGGCGCCGGAGCCGGCACTGGCCGACGACCCTGCCTACGCTGTCGCACTAGTCGAGGCATCACAGCTCCTGGCCGACGATGCACGTGCCGCCGGCACCTACACGGGCAAAGAGCCGTTCAACTTTGCCGTAGCTGCGCTCTTCCCCGCCGCGCAGGTCAGCGGCGGCGCGGCGCAGGTTCCGACGGGTCTGCTCACGCACCAGGTCGCGCGGTTCTAGCAAGACCAGACCGTCCAGCACAAAAATCGGCAGCCCAACAAACAGGGGGCGGAGATGCAGCAGGTACATGCATCTCCGCCCCTTTTGCGTCGAGAAGTTATGCCGACGACCCGTGCCGCCGCGCTCGCGTTATCCGCGCTGCGGACCCGCAGTAGCCACGAGCGGTTCAAGCCCCAGCTCGCGCGCGTAGTCTTCCTGCGTAAAGACTTCGACCAGCTCAAACGTACCGGCCTCGTCGTCAAACACGAAATGCAGCACCGAGCAGTTGCCCGGCACGCGATCGCGCTCATCAGCCGCCGCACCCTTCACGTGGTCCATGAACTCCTTGATGGCCGATCCGTGGCTCACCGCGAGGACGCACTCGTGGTCCGGGCGACGCATAAGATCGGTCAACGTCGCCACCATGCGCTCGCGCACCTGCATCTGGCCCTCGCCGCCAAACTGGCGATAGAAGTCGCGCCACGGGCGCTCGGGCATGAGCATCACGCGCTCGGCCTCAAAGTCGCCAAAGAACCACTCACGCAGGCCGTCCAGGCGCTCGTACGCCAAGCCCGGCCACAAGTTGGCGATAGTCTGCTCGGTGCGATGAAGCGTGGAGGTGTAGGCATGATCGGGCTCAATGCCGCGCGCACGTAAAAACATGCCGGCGCGCGCCGCCTGGTCGCAACCCAACTGCGTAAGCGGCGAGTCACTCCACCCCTGAATGATACGCTTAAGGTTGAATATCGTCTGTCCATGACGGACCAGATACAGATCTTTATTCATAGGGGTCCTTTCGTTCGTTACCAATCAAGGAGCGAAAACGCCCCGTCGCAATAGCCAAAATGAAGCACGGCTCCGTTGTCGGGTAGCTCTCCCCTGCCAGTCACATACTCAAGAAACTCCTGGCAGGCTGAGCCGTGGGAAACCGCCAGCACGCAGTCGTGCTGCGGCCTGGCCATGATGCGCGACAGCACCGCGACCATACGCGACTGGAGCTGCACTTCAGACTCGCCACCAAAGGCCACCGGATAATCACCCCAGGGCTGCGGCGGCATATCGCGATTTGATGTGCCCTCCAGCGAGCCCAAATGCCACTCGCGTAGGTCATCGACCAGCTCTATCGAGCAGCCCTCGCCAGCAATTAGCTCAGCCGTACGCCGCGCCCGGCCCAACGGGGAGGAATACACACGGTCAAAGGTCACGCCACGCGCCTCAAACGCCGCGCGCGTCGCCAGCGCCTGCTCGCGCCCGCGCGCCGTAAGCGGCGAATCGTGCCCACCCTGCAAAATGTTCTGCACGTTGAGCTCAGTCTGCCCATGCCGCACCAAATACAAATCTGCCACACGCCCTCCTCTCGCACCACCGCAAAGGGGACAGGTACCTTTGTGGTGGTTTACCGCCGGATCACACCGCGGTGACGCTCAACTACAGCAGTACGTCGGCGAGCGAACGCTTGGGTACGTGGTGCACCTGTGCCTCGTCGCGCCAATAATTGATGGAGCCATCGGGGTTGGAATCGATCGCATCGATCACCTGCGTTTCGGCCGGAACGCCAAACGCCATGATCAGCTTGAGCTCATACTTGTCGTTATCGAGCCCCATGGCATCGATCGCGTGGGGCGTAAAGGCCTTGAACATGCAGGCGGCCACCTCGGGCGTGGCGCTGCGGGCGGCGAGCATCATCGTCTGCGCGGCAATACCCGTGTCGACCTCGGTAATGGGAGCGGCGGGCTTGCCCGGAACGGCGCGCTCGGCCAGAATCGCGATGTAGCCGGTCGGGCGCTCGCCCTCGGCAGGACCCGGCCAATCCTTGAGCGCACCGGCCCATGCAAGCTCGTCAAACACGCGAGCGCAGTCCTCGGAACCGCTCACCACATGAAAACGAAGACGCTGAGCATTGGCACCACACGGAGCCAGGTGCGCCAGTTCCGCCAGCTCGAGCAAAAACTCGCACGGCACGCGCATGGACTCGTCAAATCGGCGGCACGTGCGGGCGCGGCGGACCAGCGCGTCAAACGTGTCCAGGCCGAGCTTTTCGCAACCTTGCTTTGCCATCGACTCCGCGCTCGACGGCGCCGCGGGAACTGTTTCGTTCATAGGGACCCCCAATTTCGGGCAATTGTTCTTAGGAAAATCTAACCTAAAACCTAGGCAATTACATACAGCGGCGTAATGTTCTACAATTGTTGATTAATCCTCACTGGGGCGGGAACAAAAGTAACAATTCGGGAATGTGGGGCGGCAATTCGTCCTTCCCGCCCCATGCATCGGCGCCCTTGGGCGATACTTGTTGCAGCACTTTTGGCGTACGCCGCACGGAGAGCAATGAACGCGACGTGCACCACACGGAAAGGAGACATTATGGGCATCTTTAAGAACGATGACCAAAAATCGAGCCAGTTTGGATTTGACGAGAAAAGCATGGCGGGCAAAGCCGTCAAGGCCGTACGCTGGATCTACGCCATCACGGGCGTCTTAGCGCTCATTGCTGGTATCGCGCTGCTTTTTGCACCCGCCAAGTCCCTCGTCTTTTTGACGACTGTCCTGGGTTTTTACTTTGTAATCACTGCTGCCATTAGGCTGTTCACTGCCATTTTTGAGCCGCTGCTGCCCACCGGCTGGCGCGTGACGAGCATCATCTCCAACCTACTCATTATCTTGGGCGGCGTCATAATCCTGCGCAACCAGGCCTTCTCGACCGCGACGCTCACCACGATGGTGGTTATCGTGGCCGGCTTTGGCTGGATTGTCGAAGGTGTCATGTCCATTCTGGAGTCCGAGCTTTCGTCCAACCGCGCCCTCGCTATCCTGAGCGGCGCACTCTCCATCATCGCCGGCATGTTCGTGTTTATCTATCCGCTTTGGTCGGCCAAGATGCTCGTTATCTTTAGCGGCGCCGCGCTGCTGGTGTTTGGCGTTACGCTGATTGTTCGCGCTATTCAATTTGGCAAACTGGTGCACTAGATGCCGCGAACGCTCTTTATTGATGCCGACGCCTGCCCGGTCACGCGCGAGTCGATTGATTGCGCGCGGCGGGCGGGCGTCGCCGTTGTTATCGCCGGCAACAGCACGCAAAACCTGGAACGGCACATTCGCCGCGACGACCCGCGTGATGCCGAGCACGCGCGACGCGGCTTTTGGGTCACGACGCTCGATGTGAGCGTGGGCGCCGACAGCGCCGACTTTGCCATTGTCGAACGCCTGCAGGCGGGCGACGTAGTCGTGCCGCAGGACATTGGCCTGGCGAGCATGGTGCTCGGCCGCGATGCCGCCGCAATCGGTGTGCGCGGGCATGTGTACGACAAAGCAACCATCGACATGCAGCTGTTTATTCGTCACGAGGAAAAGAAGGTGCGTCGCGCTGGCGGTCGCACCCGCGGGCCGGCAGCCTTCACCAGCGAAGACCGCGCCCGCTTTAAGCGCAACCTCACCGAGCTGCTGCACTAACCAAGGTAGATTTTTGGGACATGTCCGGAAATCTGCTTTTTGCTTTGGGCGGTGTGAACGCTCAAAATCCATGGCTCAACAAAAAACGGGCTTCAAAATGCCATGCGTCGCCGCATTGTGCAGGCGCCGAGCATGGCTATTTGAAGCCCATTTTTTAAGCCTACTTAGAGGCCGAAGGCGGATAGGATAAGGCCCCAGCCGGCGCCGATGACGTACATCATGACCAGGAACACGGCGTTTTCACGAGCGCTGCGGTTGGTGCGGAACAGGACAAGATAGCCCACGCCGGCGGAAATGAGCGTGCCGGCGAGCATCGGCGCCAGCTGTAGCGCGCCCTCCAGGTACAGCTGCGTAATGACCACGCTGGCCGAGCAGTTGGGGATCAGGCCGACGAGTGCCGAGCCCAAGACGGCGAGCGTCTCGTTGCCACGCAGGAACTGCTCGATCGCGGACTCTCCGAAGGTCTCGAGCACGGCAACTAGAATCAGCGTCACCAGGAAAATAAAAACCGAAACCTGCACGGTGTGCGAGATCGCGCTGCGGATAATCGACAGGACGGGCGCACCTTCGTGGGAGTGACCGTGGTCGTGCCCATGGCCGTGGTGGTGCTCATGCTCGCCTGCGTGACCGTGGTCATGGCTGTGTCCGTGGTCGCGCTCGTGTTCATCTTCATCATCATCGCAACCGCAATGGTCGCGCTCGCACAACTCGTGGATGTGGTCGGCGCTCACGCCCGCCTCGGCCACTTCATCAATGATGTCGCCCCCGGTATGGTCGTCGTGTGCGCAGTTCACATGAGCCGGATTGGCAGCGGTCCCCAGCACGGTACGGCGAATCGCCGCATGCGCGCGGGCATTACGACGAAGGCCGCGGATAGCCGCGTCCACGATAAAGCCCGTGACCAGCGCGATCAGTGCCTTCGAAGCCAAAAGCATCGCCATGGTCTGCACGGGCACCTGCTCGGCGAGCAACAGCGGCAGCATCTCATCGGAGGTCGAGAGGAACACGGCGACCAGCGTGCCCAGCGTCACGACACGGCCGGCGTACAGCGTTGCTGCCATGGCCGAAAATCCGCACTGCGGCACAATGCCCAGCAGCGAGCCAGCCACGGGACCCGCAGCGCCAGCGCGCTTGATAGCGCCGTTGACGCGGTCGCCCGCAACGTGCTCAAGTGTCTCGAGAGCAAGATACGTCACCAACAAAAACGGCGCCAGCGAGAGCGTGTCCTTGCCGGCGTCGAGCAGAATATCAATCAGCAAATCCATGACGGATGGAACCTTTCATGTCTTTCGGCAGCATTGTAAAAGTCCTAGCGGTCAACTAGGGTATTGTAGTTGTCCTAGGCGCGATGCCAATAGTTGCCCATGGTAAACTATCATCTCGCCACATCTCAATGAACCCGAGCCGCGCGCTGCGGCCCGTCCAAGGAGCAGTTATATGAACGTTTCACAAGCACTCGAATACGAGCGCCAGCCGTTTATTCCCATGTTTATCTATGGCGATCACGGCGCCATGGAGTCCGAGCGCCAGAAGGGCGAAGAGGCCCTTAAGGTGCTCGAAACCGAGTACTTTACCGCCGAGGGCGACCCCAGCTTCGACTTTGCCACCGTGCGCGACCTGGCCGACCGCAACCGCGACCTGTGCGACCAGATTGGCGAGGCACGCCTGCGCAACGTGACGCCCGCGACGCTTTCGCGCGGCCTGTCCGATGCCGACGCGTGCGCCGCCATCGGCAAGATGCAAAAGCGCACTGCCGCGTCCGTCATGCGCGAGATCCGCGGCGACCGCGACGCGCTCGGCGTCGCCTACGCTCGCAAGCCCATCCAAGGCACGGTGCTGGGCATCGACATCGAAACCACCGGTCGCGCGCCCGAGCGCGGCTACATCATCAACGTGGGCTGGGAAATCATGGAGCTCACCAGCGACGCCGTGCCGCATGACGCCGAAGCACACTACTGCGGCCTGCCCGACATCTATCGCGGCGAGGACGTGCCGCTGTCGAATATCCACCACATCACTTGGGACGACATCGACGGCAAAACGCCCTTCCGTGAGAACAAGGGACTGCAGAAGCAGCTGCTCAAGCTTATGAAGAAGTACCCGTACATGGCGCATAACGCCGCGTTCGAGGACAGCTGGTTCAAGATTCACCTGGACGGTTACGCCGAGGCGCGTCGTGCCGGCAAGATTATCGTCATCGACTCGCGCCAGATCTGCCGCAGCCTGGATGCCGACGTCCGCTCGCTCCCCCGCGAATCCGCCCCCGCCGCGCTCGAGAACTGGGCGCGCCGCCGTGGAACCCTCGCCGCCGACGCCAACGAGCAGCATCTGGGCCTGGACGACACCGACCTCATGCTCCGCACCGTCCAAGCCGAGTTCAACCTCAAGAACCTATTTGCCAAGTAGAAACGTCTACGACAAACACGGCGTAGATCACGAGCGGCCTCGCAGCGGGACCCCCCCGCAGCGAGGCCGCCCTACGTTCCACAAATAAATCTGCCATCACAAATTCTGAACCCTCATTTTGAACGATTTCGGCCAATTCCCGACACGTAATTCGTTATCGGATGGTGATGCATCACTATCAAATGTGCGGCAGTTGAGTAGTTATATGCTATAGCTAAGCTGCGAAAACTTTTATTTAGGACATACCAACTCATAATTGCGTCAAGTTTTTGGACAGCATTTGGTTAGACCTCTAAAACGACTTTTTCACTCAGCGCCATCAACACGGCATTAGCTGACACGATATATACCATGAGTATCGTATTGTCACATACCACTGCAAAAGCGGTCTACCAGGCCGCGCATTCGGTGTCTGCGAAAGGCATCGAGTCCTGTAACCCTGCCGCGATTTACGGATCATGTCCCACCGGAACGCTCCTTGACGCAGCCGCAGAATGGCTCACCAAACATGATGTTTCCCTCGACGCAAATGATTCCCTCGAGGTGATGGTGTTTGATCGCAGGAATGCGCGCTATGCAATGAACTGTCAATGCCACGTTTCTTCAAAACGATTCTCGAACTCACGCTTTATAGAGCTCAAAGATGGCATCTTCATTGTTGGCGTTGAGCTTTGCGCACTTCAGGCCGCCACCTATCTTTCTTTTCGCGAACTAGTGGAGTACTACTTTGAACTGTGCGGCGCTTATTCCCTTGGAACCGACTCTTCCACCTCCTATACCGAGCGTTTCGCGCTCACCTCGACCGAGAGGTTAAAGCAGTTCTTTAATTCCATTACCAGATGCGACGGTCTGGCTCTTGCCCGAAAGGCGATCCAATGTGTGCGCGACGGATGCCGGTCTCCTATGGAAACGGCCTTTGTCATGATGCTAACGCTGCCTAAAAGCGAAGGAGGACTTGGTATTAAGGGAATTGAGACCGATTACGAGGTGCAGGTCACCACTGCCGCAAAGAATCTCACGAGACGCAAAAAGTTCTTTATGGATGCGTATCTAAAGAAATCTCGCACAGACATTGAATACAACGGTTTTTATCATGACGCGGAAGAAGACCGCGCCATCGATGAGGAGCGCAAGAATGCACTTGCGTCCATGGGGTACGGAATCATCACAGTCAGCCGTTATTCCTTTATGCATGCCAGCTCTTTTGTTAGGGTCATGGAAGCAATCCAGCGGAAAGAGGGCGTACGCCCCTCGCGTTTGCCAAAAGACTTTCAAATCATGCAAGAGGACCTGAGACAGTTTGTGCTCAGAAGGTTTATAGAAGAGAAAAAGCGAATTCAGAAGCAGCTTCGCCAGGATTCCGAAGATCGTCAACGAATCGACCTCGAAAAAGCAACGCTCGAAGGCATCACGCTGGATGACCCGACAATTAATGAAGTTCCGGCAATCGATGACATGCAGACAGTCGAATCCGACAGCCCATCATTTGCCCAAACAAGCAGCCTCGCGCCCGAGGGCAGGATCTTCGGGGCCGGGAGCTAGACCGGCTAACAAGGTGGGCACCTTAGCGACGTGCAAAATTACGAGTATTCAGCAGAGCCGGGTGTCTATCACCCTTGAGTGGATCCAAATGTGAAGCGAAATCACTCTTGCGTGAGAGCGTTAGGCAACATTTGAGGAAGAACTCATCGGATTAACACCCTAAGATAACTCTTTAGCTGCATTATTTGGCCTGCGATAAATTAACGGACCCCCTATCGTTGCAGAATACTCCAATTTTTGCACGGCTCAAGGGCACCCACCCCGGCATCGGCTATCAAAACCGCTCAGTCCGGGATCTCGTCCACTATTCCCCATCATTTTGTGCAACGAATTACCTGAACGTCCTTGACATATGAACATACACTCATATAATCGGAAGCAAGTTATATGAGCGCATGTTCATATGAAAGGATATTGCAATGAGCATTCGCGTTGATGAAACGAAACCCGACATCGAGGCCACCGAACCCGCGATCGCCACCACCTGCTCGCCCGAGGACCTTCCCGACGAGGAACTTCTCTACGACCTCGCCGACCTGTTCAAGGTCTTCAGCGACACCACGCGTATCAAGATCCTTTACGCCCTCATGGGCCGCGAGCTCTGCGTGGCAGACATCGCCGAAGCGACCGAAACCTCGCAGTCGGCAGTATCGCACCAGCTGCGCACACTCAAGCAGTCGCACCTGGTTAAATTCCGGCGCGACGGGCGCAATATCCTCTACTCGCTCGCCGACGACCACGTCTACACCATGCTCAACCAGGGCATGAGCCACATCTGCGAATAGCAGCCAACCACGGTACCAGCGCGGCCTGCACCCAAGCCGCAAATACGGGGAAAGGAATCCACCATGAAAAAGCAGTTCAAGCTCGACGAGATCGACTGCGCCAACTGCGCGCGTAAGCTTCAGGACGAGCTGGCCAAGCTCGATGGCGTCAAGTCCGTTTCGGTCAACTTTATGACCCAGAAGCTGACGCTCGAGGCCGATGAAGCCGAGTTCGACGAGGTCCTCGACCGCGTTGTGGAGTTCACCGCCGACGCCGAGCCGGACTGCGAGATCATTCTCTAGCCCAAGTTTACGCCAACCCGCAAGGCCGCGCTTGCCGCGGCCTTTGCTCGCGAAATTATATGAGCGGGTGTTCATACATTCAAATGGGAGGATACGAGTCATGGCCACCGCCGACCCCAAGAAGAAAAAGAAGAAGCGCAAGAAAAAAGAGTCACTCGAGCATAAGCGCAACCGCATCCTGGTAGCGCTGGGCATTTTTGCCGTGGTGTACGCCCTCGATGAGCTCGGCACCCTCACTGCCGCATTCGGCACCCCGGGCGACATCTACGCCAGCTTCGCACTGTTCCTCGTGCCGTTTTTGATTGCCGGCTACGACGTGCTCCAAAAGGCATACAACAACATCCGCCGCGGCAAGGCGTTCGACGAGAGCTTCCTCATGGCCGTCGCGACCATCGGCGCGTTTGCCATGGTGCTCTTCCCCGACACCGATCCGCACATGGCCGAAGGCGCCGCCGTCATGCTGTTCTACCAGGTCGGCGAGCTGTTCCAGGCATACGCCGTGGGCAAGAGCCGTAAATCGATCAGCGCCATGATGGACATCGCACCCGACTACGCCAACGTCGAGCAACCCGACGGCACACTCGAACAGGTCTTCCCCGATGACATCGCGGTCGGCACCGTGATCGTGGTCAAGCCGGGCGAGCGCGTGCCTATCGACGGCGTCATCGTCGAGGGCGAAACCCAGCTCGACACCGCCGCGCTCACGGGCGAATCAGTCCCCCGCCCCGCCAAGTCCGGCGACGACATCATCAGCGGCTGCATCAACATGACGGGCCTCATCCACGTACGCACCACCAAGCCCTTTGGCGAGTCCACCGTCGCACGCGTCCTGGAGCTCGTGGAAAATGCCAGCGAAAAGAAGGCGCGCACTGAGAACTTCATCACGCGCTTTGCTCGCGTCTACACCCCCGCTGTCACCGGCGCGGCCGCGGTACTCGCGCTCGGCGGCGGCTTGATCACCGGCGCCTGGTCCGACTGGATCCTGCGCGGCCTGACCTTCTTGGTCGTCAGCTGCCCGTGCGCGCTCGTGATTAGCGTCCCGCTGAGCTTCTTTGGCGGCATCGGCGGCGCCTCCAAGCTGGGCGTTCTCATCAAGGGCTCCAACTACCTCGAAACGCTCGCCGACGTTGACACCGTCGTCTTTGACAAGACCGGCACGCTCACCAACGGCACGTTTTCGGTCGTGGCGGTACACCCCGAGGCAGGCTATACCGAGCAATCGCTGCTTGAAGTCGCAGCCCTCGCCGAGTCATTCTCCGACCATCCCATCGCGCAGTCGGTGCGCGCCGCCTACCAGGGCGAGCTCGACCCCAAGCGCGTGAGCGACTCCGCTAATGACGCGGGCCACGGCGTGACGGCGACCATCGACGGCAAGCACGTCGTCGTCGGCAACGCCAAAATGCTTGCTGCGGCCGGTATCGACGTTCCCAATTGTGAGGTTGTCGGCACGATCCTCCACGTGCTCGTTGACGGCGTTTACGCCGGCCACATCGTGATTGCAGACACCGTTAAGGCCGACGCCGAGCAGACGATCCGCGACCTGCACGCCGCCGGCGTCAAGCGCACCGTTATGCTCACGGGCGACCGCGAGGAGGTTGCGGCGTCTGTGGCCAAGCAACTCAGTCTCGACGAGTTCCACGCGCAGCTGCTGCCGGGCGATAAGGTCGAGCGTGTTGAGGCGTTGCTCGCGGCCGAAAGCGGCAAGGGCAAGCTCGCCTTTGTCGGCGACGGTATCAACGACGCACCCGTGCTTACCCGCGCAGACGTTGGCATCGCCATGGGCGCTATGGGCTCGGACGCCGCAATTGAGGCGGCGGACGTCGTGCTCATGGATGACAAGCCGTCCAACATTTCCCGCGCGATCCGCGTGGCACGCAAGACCATGGCGATTGTCTGGCAGAACATCATCTTTGCGCTGGGCATTAAGTTGCTGATCCTGGTGCTGGCAGCGCTCGGCATCGCCAATATGTGGCTTGCCGTCTTTGGCGACGTGGGCGTGGCGATCATCGCCATCCTGAACGCCATGCGCGCGATGGGTGTCAAGAACCTGTAGCGTTCGTGGGCTGTCCGGCCGGGACCGGGCTTGGTTTTGAAAACGTCCTCGCACATGAGGCCCGTCTTTCCTGCTCCTGCGGAGCAACGGAAAGGCGGGCCTCGCGGAATGTTTTCAAAACCAAGCCCGGTCCCGGCCTGCGGTAACATCGCAGGCGGTTCTTGGGCATCGCTTGCTGGCAGGGTTCCTTTGCTGAAATGGACTTGGCCGAAAGGGCCGCTGGTCCCAGTCGCTGGTTCGCGCTTTGCGTGAACTCCGCGCTACTGTGGGACAGTTAGGCTTCTGTTGTTGGACCCGCTACATCTTCCCGGCCCAACATCGCCCGTAGCTTCTCAAAGCTTTCCTCGCTCAGGCAGTGCTCCATGTGGCAGCCCTCTTGCGACGCGACCTCAGCCGAAACACCCGCATCCTCCAGCAGGCCCACGAAAAAGCAGTGGCGCTCCCACATTTGACGGGCGACCTCTAGCCCGCGCTCTGTCAGATGCACATCGCGTTTGCCCATTTCGACGTAGCCGTTGTTCTCCAACGTCGCCATAGCTTTGGAAACGCTTGCCTTAGTTACGCCAAGGTACTCTGCAACGTCGATCGAGCGCACGATGCCCTGGCGTTCCGACAGAACGTAGATCGATTCGAGATAGTCTTCTCCGGATTCACGTAGGGCCATGGGCCGCCTTTCGCGATGATTGCTAGTTAGCCTTTGGATACTTTCCACCGCTTACTTTACTGCAAAAGTTGCCCATGTCTTACTACTTTGCCTAAAAGTTAGCCGTGTTTCACAAAACGTGCGGGATGAAAACAAAATGGGGGCGCCCCGCAAGGAGTGTCCCCAGGTGCCGGCAGAGACGATATGAGCAGGACATAAAAACATTGAGAGCCCCTGCTGCATGAAAGACCGCGGATTAGGCCGACAATGGTGAGTGTCTAATCCAACCGTGGCGGCCACGCCGCATTCATGGAAGGGGCTCCCATGCTCGATACTACCACCTTCATCGGCCTCGACGTCCACGCCCGCTCGATAAAGGCCGTCTCCCTCGACGTAATGACCGGGGAGGTGCGCTGCGCGACCTTCGGCTACGACGCCGGCGCCGTCGCGGGGTGGGTCCGTTCCGTGGACCCCAGGGCCAGGTGCGTGTACGAGTCCGGGGTCACGGGCTTCGACCTGCAGAAGAGGCTCTCCGGCCTCGGGGTCGACTGCGTGGTCGGCGCCGTCTCGAAGATGATCAAGCCCAGCGCGGACAGGCGCAGGAAGAACGACCGCAACGACGCCGAGTTCCTCGCCCGCATGCTGTCGGTCGGCAACGTCGTCGAGGTGTGGGTCCCCGACGACGAGTGCGAGGCCGCCCGCGACCTGACCAGGGCGCTCGAGGACGCGAGGGACGACCTCTCGCGCTCGAAGCAGCGGCTCTCCAAGTTCCTGCTCAGACACGGGCTCGCCTTCGACGAGAGGACGCCCACCGGCCGCAGGAAGGGCAACTGGACCCGGGCGCACTGGTCCTGGATCGAGTCGATTAGGTTCGCGGAGGGGGCCGACAACGACGTGCTCGCCTACTACGTCGACGCGGTCAGGCGGGCGGCGGAGGAGAAGGCGAGGCTCGAGGGGCTCGTCGAGGACGAGGCCCGCAAGCCCAGGTGGAGGAGGAGGGTCGACTCCCTGCGCTGCCTCAAGGGCGTCGACACCGCGACGGCCGCCGACCTCGTGTTCGAGGCCGGCGAGTTCTCGAGGTTCAGGAACGCCCGGTCGTTCGCTGCATGGGTCGGCCTGACGCCCTCCGAGCACTCCGGCGGGGAGAGCGACCGCAGGGGCGCGATCACCAAGGCGGGCAACAAACACCTGAGGAAGGCGCTGGTCGAGGCCGCGTGGCACTACCTGACGTGCTCGGGGCGGCCGAAGGACCTCGCCAAGGGCCAGGCCCCGGACCGGGTCGCCCGCAGGCATGCCGCCAAGGGCGTGCGGAGGCTGGTCGAGAGGCGCGAGGCCCTGCTCGCGCGCGGGGTCCACAACAACAAGGCGAACGTGGCCACGGCGCGCGAGCTCGCCTGCTGGGTGTGGGCGGTCGGCCTCATGGCCGAGGAGGCGTAGAGGGGCGTTCCCCCGCACATAAGCCGATCACCCCGGAAGCGGTTGGATCCGAAGCCGTTGAGGCGAACCTCAGGTCCCTTTTCTGCGAGCGCCCAGGGCGCCACACGCGTGCACAGACTGTCGGTTCGACGAAGAAGCCTCAGCCGTAGCAACGGATTGCCCAGCGAGAGATCGCCACGGGCGGATATTAAACTGCAAAGACGAGCGTCGGAAAGACACGCCGAGGTCGCCGCGGAGGGGTTGATATAGGGAGAGGGCCTGACCCCATATCGTTGGGGCCAGGCCCGATTTTGCCTCTTGACAATGTCCTGCTCATATTAAAAGGAACGTCCCCAGGTGCCGAATCCTCAGCTATAGCAGACCAAAGTGCTTGGCGGCGTTGTAGATGCCGTCGTCGTCTACGGCGGTCGTCACGTAGGTCGCTGCGGCCTTCACGGTCTCCTGCGCGTTGCCCATGGCCACGCTCGTGCCCACGGCGGAAAACATCGACAGGTCGTTCTCGCCATCGCCAAAGGCGATCGCCTCGCTCGCGTCGATGCCCAGGCGCTCCAACGTCGCCGCCACGCCCAGATCCTTGCCGCCGTTAGCGGGAATAATGTCGCAGAACAAATCGCACCAGCGCGTCGTCAGCGAATGTGAAACCACATCAGTCACGATATGCTCGTCGGCCGGATCCACAAAGGCGCAAAACTGGTAGACCGGCGCGTCGAAGGCATGCTCAAACGGCTCCTCGTGGTAGACGATTCCCGCGTTATTGCCGGCCGTCGCCACGCGCTCGGACAGACGGTTCACAAACGAGTTCTCGCCCTGCATGCACAGCGAGTCGTAGCGCCCCTGCGCCACCTGGTCCACAATCACCGCAACGTCGCCCGGGTCAATCGGGCAGCTACGGTAGACGCCCTCGGCATCAAAGCAGTGCTGGCCCGAAAGCGTAATGTACGCATCCCAACCCAAGTTGAACAGCCAATCGGGCATCTGGTAGGTCGGGCGGCCTGTGGCAATCACGCACGCAATCCCCTGCTCGTGAAAGCTGTCGAGCACCTGCTGCGCCGACGCCGGAATCCGGTGGGTCTTAAAGCTCAGCAGCGTGCCGTCGATATCGAAAAACGCGGCTTTGATCATCCTCGTCTACTCCTCGCCCTCGAGCTTTTCGCTCGCCTCGAGCCACGCCATCTCCAGCTCGTCCATGGCGGCGTGGGCCTCGTCGATCTTTGCCTGCTGCTCGCCCAGCGCCGTGTAGTTGGTGGGATCGACCTGGGACATCGCGGCCTCGGCCTCCTCCACGCGGGCGCGCTGCGTCTCCATCTTGCGCTCGAGTGAGCTCACCTCGCGGCGGAGCTTCTGGCGCTCGGCGTTGGAAAGGCCATTGGGCTGGCCGCTCGCCTTGGGCTTTTCGGCCGCAGCCGCCGCG
>CABUMU010000012.1 GCA_902492855.1 uncultured Collinsella sp.
GGGGCAGCTAAAATAGCCCCGTCCCAAATTGACTACTCAGCGACAAAGCCCTGCTCTCAGAATGATTTTTTAATCCCCGTCCCAGAAAAATCATTATGCATAGAAAGTCATAATTATCATTTCGTAAACATTTCGATGAAATTAACGCCATGAGACATGCTTGCGGTTACAATACCGCGAGGCCTAACTACACACCTTTAAACCGGTCCTGTGAGACCGGGAAGGAGAACTATGGCGAACAACCATACCGCGGGCGCTGCCGCCCACACCTTCGCGCCCAGCGAGCTTTGCCAGCGTATGCTGGCCAAAACCAGCAAGGGCATCTGCGGTCCCTGCATCCTGTATCTTGAGGATGGGACCATTTTTTATGGACGTGCATGCGGCGCCGAAGGCACCGCGACCGGCGAAGTCTGCTTCAACACCTCGCTCGAGGGCTACTTTGAGGTCATGACCGACCCGAGTTATGCCGGCCAAATCGTAACCATGACCTATCCGCAGATCGGCAACTACGGTATCGACGAGGCCGACGTCCAGTCGGCCTTCCCCGGCGACGCCGTGCGCCCTGCGAGCGCTCCGGCCATGCGCGGCATGATCGTTCGCGACATGTGCGCCACGCCTTCTAACTGGCGCTCGGCCGCTGGCGTGCCGGAGTATCTGCGCGCCCACGGCATCGTCGCTATCGAGGGCGTCGACACCCGCGCTCTTGTGCGCCACCTGCGCGACAATGGTTCCAAGATGGGCATTATCTCGACCGAGATCTTCGACATCGACGAGCTTGCCGAGCGTCTGGCCGCAGCGCCCACGCTGGTAGGCGAGAACCTGGTCAAGACCGTAAGTTGCCCCGCGCCTCACGAGTTTGCCGCCGTCGACCTGCCTGCCACGCATGACTTTGCGCTTTCGACTGCCGCTCCTGCCCGTCACAAAGTGGTCGCCTACGACTGCGGTGTGAAGCGCGGCATTCTGGAGGGGCTGGTCCGCGCCGGCTGCGACCTTACCGTCGTGCCGTGGGACACGCCCGCGAGTGAGGTGCTCGACATGAATCCCGACGGCGTCTTTTTGTCCAATGGCCCCGGCGACCCCGACGCCGTGGTGGAGACCTACGAGCAGGTGCAGCAGCTGATCGGCAAGGTGCCGGTCTTTGGCATTTGCCTGGGCCATCAGATGATCAGCCTGGCCTGCGGCGCCCAGATGGAAAAGCTTAAATTCGGTCACCGCGGTGGCAACCAGCCGGTCATGAACCTGGTAAGCCGTCGCGTGGAGATTACCGCGCAAAACCATGGCTTTGGCCTGCTGTTCCCCAGCCTGGGCAAGCTTGTCCCCGAGCTTTCCGGCGGCGAGACCGAGCATGCGGCCGATGGAGATCTGCGCGTCTGGGTGCGCCGCGGAATCGCGCCGGTCGTGATGAACGAGCGCTTTGGCCGCATTCGTCTAACACATGTGAACCTCAACGACGGCACCGCCGAGGGCATCCAGCTGCTCGACGCCCCGTGCTTCTCGGTCCAGTACCACCCCGAGGCTTCGCCTGGCCCCACCGATGCCCACTATCTCTTTACCGCCTTTACGCGACTCATGGACGGCGAGGAGAACTACCTGGACATCGACACCGCGAAGGACCGCCTGGCTGGCTGGAATTTTGCCGATGTTGGTTCCGCCGTTCTACCGAACGGCGGACCGGTCGACGCTGCGGCTGCATCTGGCACATCATCTTGCCGTTCTGCTTCGGACGCGCGGGCATAAGCCCAGCGCGCCCTCGCATCACGGCAACCTGATGCACCAGCTGCACCCTCGCTGACTTTTTCAAAACATTGAGTCAGCCTCTCTAGGAGGTTTTAAACATGCCGAAACGTACTGACATCAAGCGTATCCTCGTCATTGGTTCGGGACCCATCGTCATTGGCCAAGCCTGTGAGTTCGACTACTCCGGCGCACAGGCCTGCAAGGTGCTCAAGGAGGATGGCTTTGAGGTCATCCTGGTCAATTCCAACCCGGCGACCATCATGACCGACCCGGGCTTGGCCGACCGCACCTATGTTGAGCCTATCACCGCCGAGTTTATCGAGCGCGTAATCAAGAAAGAGCGCCCGGACGCGCTGCTGCCCACGCTGGGCGGCCAGACCGGTCTGAACGCCGCCGTCGAGCTGGCGAAAGACGGTACGCTCGACAAGTACGGCGTCGAGATGATCGGCTGTGACCTTGCCGCCATCGAGCGCGGCGAGGACCGCAAGCTCTTTAACGAGGCCATGGCCGAGATCGGCCTGGAGGTCGCGCGCTCGGGCTATGCCTACAGCGTGGCCGACGCCGAGGCCATCGCCGAGCGCGTGGGATATCCCTGCGTGCTGCGTCCGAGCTTTACCCTCGGCGGCGCCGGCGGCGGCATCGCTCACACTCACGAGGAGCTCGTCTCCATCGTGAGCCAGGGCCTCGAGCTCTCGCCCGCCCACGAGGTGCTGGTCGAGGAGTCCATCGAGGGCTGGAAAGAGTATGAGATGGAGGTCATGCGTGACCACGCCGGCAACGGCATCATCGTGTGCTCCATCGAGAACCTCGACCCCATGGGCGTGCATACCGGCGACTCCATCACCGTGGCGCCGGCGCAGACCCTCTCCGACCTGGAGTATCAGCGCATGCGTGTCGCCTCGCTCGCCATCTTGGAGAAGATCGGCGTCGAGACCGGTGGCTCCAACGTGCAGTTTGCCGTGAACCCCCAGACCGGCCGCCTGATCGTCATCGAGATGAACCCGCGCGTGAGCCGTTCGTCCGCCCTCGCTTCCAAGGCCACGGGTTTCCCCATTGCCAAGGCCGCCGCGCCTGGCCGTAGGCTACACGCTCGACGAGATCGTCAACGACATCACCAAGGCTACGCCCGCCTGCTTTGAGCCCACGATCGACTACTGTGTGGTCAAGGTGCCGCGCTTTGCCTTCGAGAAGTTCAAGGGTACCGACCCCACGCTCACCACGCGCATGAAGGCCGTGGGCGAGATTATGGCGATCGGCCGCACCTTTGAGGAGGCCTTTGGCAAGGCCATGCGCTCGCTGGAGGACGGACACCAGGGCATTTGCGCCGGTGGAAAGGAGGGTGCCGACAAGCTGGGCGACGACGAGCTCGCTCAGGCCGTGGCAACCCCGACCGAGCATCGCATCTTCTTTGTGGTCGAGGCCCTGCGCCGCGGCTGGGATGTCGCGCGTATCCGTGCCATCTGCGGTATCGATCCGTGGTACCTCAACCGTATCAACGACATGGTGCAGGTCCAGGAGAGCATCCGCGGCCTGCGTGTGGAGGATATCGATGCCGACGCGATGCGCCTGCTCAAGCAGTACGGCACGAGCGACGCCGAGATCGCTGCGCTGACCGGCTCGGACGAGCGCTTTGTGCGCGCCTATCGCAAGGGCCTTGGCGTGGTTCCCAGCATGAAGACGGTCGATACCTGCGCTGCGGAGTTCTCGAGCGCCACGGAGTACCATTACAAGACGTACGAGAACATCTACCGCACGAGCCCGGATGCCAAGAAGTGCGTGGCTCCCGACGAGACCACGCCGGCGGACAAGCCCAAGGCGATGATCTTGGGCGCCGGTCCCAACCGCATTGGCCAGGGTATCGAGTTCGATTACTGCTGCGTGCACGCGAGCTACGCGCTGGCGGCCCGCGGCTTTGAGACCATCATGGTCAACTGCAATCCCGAGACCGTTTCGACCGACTACGACACGTCCGACCGTCTGTACTTTGAGCCGCTCACCTACGAGGACGTCATGGATGTCATCGATGTTGAGCGACCCGACGGCGTCGTGGTGACGCTCGGCGGCCAGACTCCGCTTAAGCTGGCGCGCATGCTCGAGGAAAGCGGCGTGAACATCATGGGCACCAAGCCCGATGCCATCGACTTTGCCGAGGACCGCGAGCGCTTTGCCGCCCTGCTCGACAAGCTGGGCATTATGTATCCGCCGGCGGGCCAGGCAACCTCGTTTGAGGAGGCCGAGGCCGTCGCCGCGCATATTGGCTACCCGCTGCTGGTGCGTCCGAGCTACGTGCTGGGCGGCCGCGGCATGATGATCGCCTACGATGCCGAGCGTCTGCGCGATTATATGGCCGAGGCTGCACGCATTAGCCCCGACTACCCGGTGTATCTGGATCGCTTCTTGGAGGGTGCGATCGAGTCCGATGTCGACGCCCTGTGCGATGGCGAAGAGGTCTACATCGGCGGCATTCTGGAGCATATCGAGGAGGCCGGCATTCACTCCGGCGACTCTGCGACCTGCATCCCGCCGTTCAGCTTTAGCGAGAGCCTGCAGGCAAAGCTTTGCGAGACCACGCGCCGCATCGCGATGGCGCTGGGCGTACGCGGCCTGGTTAACGTGCAGTACGCCATCAAGGGCGAGACCGTTTACGTGATCGAGGCCAACCCGCGTGCCAGCCGCACCGTGCCGTTTATCTCCAAGGCCACCGGCGTGCCGCTGGCCAAGTGTGCGGCGCGTATCATGGCGGGCGATTCCATCGCCAGCCTGGGCCTGCCGAGCGACGAGCGTCAGCTCGATTGGTTCTGCATGAAGGAAGCCGTTATGCCCTGGGGTCGTTTCCCGGGCGCCGACGTTATCCTGGGTCCCGAGATGAAGTCGACGGGCGAGGTCATGGGTATCGCCAAGAGCTATCCCGAGGCATACGCCAAGACGCAGCTGGCGATCGACTACAAGCTGCCCGACCCGAGCGCCGGCAAGGTGTTCATTAGCGTGTGCGATCGCGACAAGCGCCACATCCTTTCGGTCGCGCGTATCCTGCGCTACCTGGGCTTTGACATCTGCTCCACCGAGGGTACGGCGCGCGTGCTGCGTGGCGGCAACGTGACGTGCGAGGTCGTGGAGAAGATTAGCGGCCCGCATGACGGCGAGCGCCCCAACATCGGCGACCTCATCGCCGATGGCAAGATTGCGGTGATCGTCAACACGCCGTACGGCCCAGGTTCGCGTGGCGACGGCTATCTGTTGCGTACCGAGGCAGTGCGCCGCGGCGTGACCTGCGTGACGGCGATGTCTGCCGCCAACACGTACGTGAGCGCCATCGAGGCGGTGCGTGAGGACCAGCAGGGTCACGGTAGCGCCAACGACATGGGCATGGACGTCATCGCCCTGCAGGACCTGCCGCAGTACACGGTGTAGTGTGACCTGTCCGGCCGGGGCGGGAGGGGCCGAGATTTCCCCCTTTCGCTCCGGCTGCAAGCAGAGTCGCTCAGGAGGAAACTCGGCCCCTCTTGCCCCGACGCACTGTGTCTAGACGGATTGCACCTCCTGTTTTTAGAGATAAATACCATTTAGCGGTGATATTCAACCGTTCAAGATATTATGTAATGGCATATTACGTCATATGACGTAATATGCCATTAGCAGTCAAGGATGATTGTCTGTGTTCAAGTCGAGAAAGGGGCAAAATGATTAAACTGTGTCGCGTCGATAGCCGGTTAGTGCATGGGCAGACCGTGTTCTCTTGGTATCCAACGCTTGAAGCAAACGCTATTCTTGTGGTTTCAGATGAGTACGCCGCAAGCAAAGAGCGAATTCAAGCGCTGCGAATTGCAAAACCCGCTGATGCCAAATTGGTTGTCAAAAGTGTAGAAGATTCCATCGTGGCCCTTAACGGAAGCGCGGTGGATAAATACGAGCTAATTGTTGTTGCGGGAAATGTACATGACGCCTGTGAAGTTGCGCGTGCGTGTCCAAAAATAACGTCTGTGAATTTAGGCGGCGCTCGACCGTTGGGGGATAGCGTAAAGGAGCTTGGCCCTGCTGTGCGCCTTTCCCAATCCGATATTAATGAAATTAAGAAAGCCATGGCTGATGGAATCGAGTTCGAGGTAAGGCAGGTTGCTAGCGAGAAAAAACGCATCGTAACAAGTTTTGATTTGTAGGAAGAGGGAGAAATATGCTGCTTCAAGCTTTTCTGGTTGGTCTTGCCGCTGCGATAGGTCAATCGGATTATTTACTCGGTACTGCGATGGTCGAGCGGCCGATTGTCCTCGGAGCGATTGTCGGTATTTTTTTGGGTGATATTCCGACTGGCGTTATTGTTGGTTTCCAGCTCGAACTCGCGTTCATGGGGGTCTGGCAGGTTGGTGCTGCCGTGCCGCCCAACGTAATTGTTGGTTCAGTTTTGGGAACAGCCTTTGCGATTACTATGGGTGCGGGTCCCGAGACCGCTCTGACTATTGCTATGCCCACTGCGGTGCTTGCCGGCATGTTTGACAGCCTTATGTATAGCGTTGTTACGCCTCCTATGGCTGTCTGGGCTGATCGTGGCGCCGAAAAAGACGACCCCAAAACGATTGCAGCCGCTATGTGGACCAATGGAATTCTCTACATCATTGCGCTTGGCTTGATTTGCGGCGTGGCTTTTTACGTTGGAAATGATGCTGTTCAGGCACTGATTGACGCCATTCCTGATTGGCTTACGAATGGGATTACGATCGCAACGGGTATTCTGCCCGCGCTTGGATTTGCGCAGCTTATGTCAATCCTGTCCACCAAGGAGCTGAGCTTCCTATTCTTTGGAGGCTTCTTGCTGAGTGCCTATCTAAACATTCCGACGATCGGTATCGTGGCGTTTTCGCTGATCCTGATTGGGATTCTCAATATGGCTCACATTTTTATGCCTGCCAGTGCGGCGGTCGCTAAGGAGGTTGACGATGACAACGAATTCTAATGATGTTCTTGAGCTCTCGCCGGAGTCAAATAAATCGACCGATAAGAGAATAACCAAGAAAGACTTAAAGGCGTTATTTTGGCGTAGCTTTCCACTCAACATCATGTGGAGCTTTGACCGACAAATGAACGTTGGTTTCTGCTACGACATGATTCCGGTAATCAAGCGGTTATACGATAAGCCTGAAGACCGGATCGAGGCATATAAGCGTCATCTTGAGTTCTACAATATTCAAGTTACGTTTAATCCTCTGGTCGCCGGCATTGTGGCCTCCATGGAGGAGGAGAACGCCAACAATCAGGACTTTGACACCGCCTCAATTAACGCCATGAAAGCATCGCTTATGGCTCCGCTTTCCGGTATTGGAGATTCACTGATTGCCAGTACGCTTCGCATGATTGCGACGGGCGTTGTGACAGGACTTTGCCTTTCGGGCAGTCTGCTCGGCCCAATCCTGTTCCTGCTTCTTTATAATGTCCCAACGATCCTGATCCGCTGGTTTGGGCTTCAGTATGGTTATTCGCTTGGCAGTGGCATGATTTCGAAGCTGAACGATTCTGATGTAATGCACAAAGTTACGTCCGGCCTGGCGATTGTGGGACTAATGGTAGTTGGTGGAATGGTGGCGACCACCGCAGTCACCACTCCGCTCGCTCTTAACTTCGGCGACACCGCGTTTAAGTTGCAGGAAACGCTCGATGGGATATTCCCGGCTCTTTTGCCGCTCTGCGCGTTCGGGATCATGTGTCTTTGCAATAAGGAACAGGTCAAAATTATTTGGCAGATTGTGGGCATTCTCGCTGCGGGTATTGTGCTCGGCGTCCTGGGGATTTTGGGCTAGAGAAGGCGTCCATCTTTTGAGATGCTGAACTCGAAGGACGATGCGTCTGCTCGCCAAACGGTTTTTGAATAGTGGAGCGGCATTTCATCGCAGGCATATGTGACGTGCTCGACAACGCTCACGGGGGCTCCAACGATATAACCGAGAAGGTTTGCTTCTTGGAGCCCCGCTATTCCTGCGGTGATTTTGAGCTTCTCAATACCGGTTGCGATGCTGTAATGGTTGGCGATCAGGTCGAAAAGACTGGCATTGTCTGTGAGAAGCTCCAGTAGTCCGGGCAGAGTGCCCTGCGTTGCATAAACGGTGTCGATGGCGCAGGGGGCATTTTCGATATAAACCAAGCGCGCAACTCGTTGCACTACGGTTCCGTTGTCAATTTTGAGCTCCCGTGCAATGTGGGCATCAGCCTTGATCAAGCCTGTTTCCAGGATGGACTTGGTTGTTTTATCGCCGTATTGGGGGTCGGAGCTCAAATTGAAAATGGTGCTTGTTCCTCGTTTCAGGGTGAGCTTCGATGGGTTTACGAATGTTCCCTTGCCTCGCAGGCGGTAGAGCAAGTTTTGGTCAATGAGATTCTGTACGGCGCGTCTTACGGTGATCCTGCTTACTTTGTATTGCTTGCAAAGCTCGGTTTCGGTGGGAATCTGACTGCCGCCGGGGAGTTCGCCAGAAACTATTTTCTTGAGGATATCGTTTTCAACGGTCTGATAGAGAAGCTCTGGCTGAGTGAGCTCGTCTTTTGCTGCAGGCATGGTGGACCCCTTGGTCTTCAGTTTCTTTAGTACATAGATATACGACAACTGAGGACATCATAAGCCGTTATCTCAAAAGTTATGGAAATATCGATTTGGCGTTATCGCCGAGAGGGGATTTAAGATGGGCAGACAATACGACGAGGCGTTGATTGGCGCCATCTCCGGTCGCTCGTTTATAACCGAGAAGAGGGGGCTCGAGGTTCAAATTCGTCCGGTTCCTGATGATGAAAGAGAGCATGTGCTTGACCCACGAATTCTCGAGGTATCTCGCAAGAAGATGCGGAATGTTAGCATGTCTCCGAGCTGGACGAGCCTTATTGGAATGCGCCATCGCCCGGATAAGCCGACATACCGCCTACTCGATGGTGAGGTTCAGCGCGATGAGATCCTCATGGAGGCGGCCGATCGCTATATAGATTTATTCGTCTGGACGCCACCAAATCATAAGAAGGCAAGTCCAGCGCTTGTTTACCTGCATGGCGGCGCGTTTATGGCGGGGAATGTTCTGCAATTTGAACATCAGCTCGAGTTCATCGCCGAAAAGTCTGGTGCAGTGGTGGTTTATCCAGAATACCGCTTGGCGCCGGAGACGGCATTTCCCGGGCAGATCGAGGATTGCGTTCTTGCTCTTGATTATGTGTGCGAGCATGCCGGGGATCTCGGAATCAATCCTCATAAAATAATGGTCGCCGGCGACTCCGCAGGAGGAAGCCTTACTAATGCGTGTGTTCAGCTCAGGGGTGCTGGAGCTGTAGCCCATGCCTTCGAAATCTATCCTGAAGTCGACCTTGCGGGCGAACAGGGCGAGGGATATGAGGATTTTCCTGCGATAGCCGATCAAGAGGACGTTGCGCGTTTTCGCATCGACCATCTTCGCGATTCGGACGGCCCGATGGTCGAACTTTGTGCACACGGAAAAATGTCTCCTCATGACCCGTTGATTTCTGCGCTAATGCTTGAGGACTGCACTGATTTCCCCCCGGTGACTATCGTGACATCCGAATACGATCCGCTTCGTATCCCCGATGAAAAATGGGCTACAAAATTACGGTCTTCAGGAATCGATGTCGAGGTCATCGAATATGCCGGATGTGACCATGGTTTCTTCGATCATTTTGGCGTGTACCCGCAATCGGAAGACGTGTGTTTGTTGATGGCTGAGAAGCTTAAAGAAATGGCTGCACAATAACGTCTCTCGGCGATAAGGGACTGAAGTCGCCTGTGTTTCTGCATTCGTGGTTCTCAGTCTGATTAAAAATGAGGCTTGCTCCTTGCCCGAGTGGGTGGGGAGCAGTTTGTTTTTTGTAGCGATGCGAGGCGAGTGCCGCGCACTTTAGATCGCCATTTTGCTTCGCTGTATACCACTTGACGTAATAAAAGAGGCAAGGGCGGTGCGAGGGCCAACAGTCATTCTAAGCTCGGATTCGTATTCTAAAAAGGTTGTTTCGGTTGCGCGGTACAATATAGCAAAAAAGAATGATAAAATGAATTCGAAAAAGAATTCATTTTTAGGAGGTATGTATGCCTGCTTTGCAGATGCTCGACAACCTTGTTCCAATTAGCGATTTCAGCCACGGTAAGGGCTCGGCTGCATTTTCGAAGGTTGGGGACGACAATCCTGTTGTGGTTCTCAAACACAACAAGCCAGCGTTTGTGATTGTTACACCCGATGAATATAGGGAAGCGAAGCAAGCGGAGGAGGATCTCACCTTGTTAACGTTGGCGCTTAAGAGAATGGCTGTGGCAAGTGACGATGCGCTTGTTTCCCTGTCTGATGTTATGGAAGAGCTGGGTGTGAGCCAGGACGAACTCGATCAGATGGATGAGGTCGAGTTTGAATGAGTGGGTACGAAGTCGCTTTCTACCCGGATGCTCTCAAGGATATTAAGCGTCTGGACGGCTCCCAACGAAAGATCGTCCTTAAGGCTATAGAAAAAATCAGAACGAACCCATTGCCGCAGAACGAAGGTGGATTCGGCAAGCCTCTTGGAAACAAGGCAGGTACGGATTTGACTGGCTTTATGAAGATCAAGCTCAGGGGAAGTGGCATTCGAATCGTGTACCGCCTCATCAGAATTAAAGAAAAGATGGCCATCGTAGTGGTAGGCGCTCGCGAAGACATGGAAGTCTACCGAACTGCTCAGAGACGAGAACTCGATTTCGAGAAATGGGCGGAAGAGAATATCTAGCTTTAACGATGAACGACGAGTGAGCGTTGGTGGGGCCCTGACGAATTAGATTCGTCAGGGTTTTTCGCTGAACCAATTGCCTTCAGCCTCCGTTGACCTTTCCTTCCAATTCATCAGCCAACGTACGTCATAGCAATCCCCGGTAGGTCGCAGGGCGCTTCGCGGGCGGGCCAGGCTTTATCTTCACTCCGGTTGCTTCGCAAAGTCGTTCAGATAAAGCCTGGCCCGCCCGCGAAGCGCCACAAAGACCGCAGGGACGGGAGCAGCTATACTACTCTCAGTAGTTAAGGGTCGCGGATTCGCTGCGTCACCGCTCTCAACAGGAGGTCTTTGTTTATGGCAGATCAGAAGCCGGTTGTCGGGATCATCATGGGCTCCAAGTCCGATCTGGGCGTTATGGAAGGTTGCACCGCCGAGCTCGAGGCGCTGGGCGTGCCCTATGAGCTCGTGATTGCAAGCGCGCACCGCACGCCGGCGAAGGTCCATGAGTGGGCCTCGACTGCTGCCGACCGCGGTATCAAGGTGATTATCGCTGCTGCCGGCAAGGCTGCTCACCTGGGCGGCGTCGTGGCTGCGTTTACGCCGCTGCCGGTTATCGGCGTGCCTATGAAGACGAGCGATCTGGGTGGTATGGACTCGCTGCTGTCGATGGTGCAGATGCCTTCGGGCGTGCCCGTTGCCTGTGTGGCCATCAACGGTGCCAAGAACGCTGCCATTTACGCCACGCAGATCCTGGGCGCCTGCGACCCCGAGTACCGCAAGGTTATCGAGAAGATGAAGCAGGAGATGGCTGACGCCTAAGCGCTCTGCCAGTCCATTTGCAGCATAAGGAGAGCCATGTCCGACTATCAGGGAAAGCGTTTTTCGGCTTCTCGGATTCCCGATCCAGCCAAGTCGGGAGCAGCCCGCGCGCCGCAGCAGGGTCGGACATCCTCTCCTCAGCAACGGCGCACGCCGCGCCCTGTGACGCCGGCGAAGCATCGCCGTCAGGATACACCTGCTGCATATCGCCCTTCGTCATACAGTACGGCCAAGAAGTCACCTCGCTCTTCGGCGCATACCGCGCCATCGAGCTATACCGAGCCGCCGCGCAAAAAGCGCCGCTCCGTCATTCCCATTCTGCTCATCATCATCGGCATTGGCCTGATCGTTGCCGCTGCCGCCATCTTTATCAACGCGCAGATTGGCTACAAGCAGGCGAGCGAGTCGTATCAAAAGATCGAAAAGCAATATGTGAGCGACAAGGACGCCAGCGGCGTGCCGATTATCGACTTCAACGCGCTTGCCCAGACAAATCCCGAGGTTGTTGGTTGGATTTACGCGCCCGGCACCAACATCAACTACCCCGTGGTGCAGACCAACAACAACTCCAAGTACCTCAACACGCTGTTCGACGGCACCGCCAATGCCTCGGGAGCCATCTTCTTGGATAGCGACGACACCGCGCCGGGCATGGTGGATCAGCAGACCACGATTTACGGTCATCATATGAACGACGGTTCGATGTTCAACGTGATTTCGGATACAACCGATCAGGCGACGTTCGACAGCATGGAATACGTGTACTACATCACGCGCGATGCGACGTATAAGTTGCGCCCGCTGGCGACCAAGGTGGTCGAGGACACGTATGCCAAGGCGCGCACGCCCAACTTTGAGGGCGATGACGGACTGAAGAATTACCTGTCCGAGATGCTCGACGGTGCCTCTGCCGTGGCGAGTGATGCCACCGATCGTGCCGCTTCGGCAACCAAGGTCGTAACGCTTGTGACCTGCCGCTCGCTGTCATTTAGCAATACGCGCGCAGTCATGGTGCTCACGCCGGTCGAGGAATAAGTGGTTCGAGAGTAGCTAAAAGAGCCTCGTCCCAAATGAGCTACTCGACGACAGTAAAAAGGAGAAATGATGCTTGAAAGTGGCAAATCGATGCCTTCGGTTGATGCTTGGCTGCGCGAAGCCAAGACCGATTCGTCGGCATCTGCGTGCGGTATGTATCTGACGCATAACGGCGTGGTGCGCGCGACGCCTAAGTCCGAGGTGCGTGGGGTCGAGACAGATGGTGTGGCGCCTGGACATAAGGTGGGCGGCATGGTGTTTGGCTTCGATGCCGAAAAGGTGCAGGCTGCTATCGAGGCAACGCGCGCGATGCCGGGTATCGGCTATGTGCGCGTGTGGCTGGCGAGTGGCGAGCTTACCGTGGGCGACGACATCATGCTCGTGCTCATTGGCGGAGACATTCGCCCGCATGTGGTCGATGCGCTGCAGGCGCTCGTCGGTACCATCAAAAATGAGTGTGTGAGCGAGGTCGAGCGCGAGGCGTAAGGCCGGCAGCAGCACTCGACAACAAAAAGCCCGCTGGCAGTTCATATCAGTCTGCCAGCGGGCTTTTCTGTGCGTTGGATAATCTCGGCATTGCGTGGCGCTACACGCGCGTCGCATCCTTGGGGCTCATGGTCATGCTCTGGAAGCGGTTCTCCATGTAATCGTTATCGAAATACTTGCCGTAGAACTGCGCGACGGGAATATCCGGCTCCGTGCCGTTGACGCGCTGGTACCAGTAGTCGAGCGACTGTAGCGTCATGACGCCGTCGACCAGCATAATGACGGTAAAGATGACGGTAGCCGAGTAGCGGCTTTTCCACGGAATCATGTTGATGAGCTTGAGCAGCCTCGGCAGCAGCAGCTTGATCCAGATAAGGCCACCCAGGCCCCACAGGCAGGCAAAGCCCGTGCAGGTGCGTCCGCCCGTAAGGACGGCGAGTGGGTCGGGCATGCCGAACAGCTTCATGTGCGAGTAGCTCCACGAGACCACGCCAAATGAGGTCTGCATAAACCAGCCCACGAACACCTCAAAGCTCGCGCCGAGCACAGCGCTTACCAGGAAAATGATGATGGGGTTCTTTTTATAGAAGCGGTTGAGCACCATGGTCATGAGTACGGCACCAAAGCCATAGATGGGGCTGAAGGGACCAAACAGCATGCCGGCGCGGTCCTGGTAGACGCCTGGATCGTCGACCGTCATGTGCCAGATGTCCTCGGCGATCAGGCCGAGCACGCAGCAGACGAGGAATACCCAGAACAGGTTGAAGTAGTTGAGCTTGATGTAGCCCTCGCCGGTTTCATCGCGGCCGAGCATACCCTCGTCGGCGGCGTCGCGGTCGAGCATCTCCTGCAGGCGGCGCTGGAGTTCGCGCTCCTGGCGCAGCGTGGGGTCGACGGTGGCCGAAAGCGCGATGAGGATGCCGAGCTGGACGGCGGGACGAAGCAAGAAGAGCCCGATACCCTGGAGCATCACGTCGACCAAAAGCTCGACGACGGTGAATGCAATAAGGATGTAGGACAGGCGGGCGGCGTTGCGGCGCTGGTTTTTGATAAGGTCCAGGCCAAAGATGATCAGGATGACGGCACTTGCCGCAGAGAGCATGATGCCGGCGACGATGAGTCCAACCGCGACGAGCATGTTGTCGCCGAGCTTGGCAGCGGCGTTGCCGTTAATGAGCGCGGTGATGACCTGCCACATAAAGGCGGCGACCGACGGGAGCGTGCCCACGCCGGACAGGATGCACAGGACGGCGTACACCTTAATGATGAGGGGAATCTTCTTGACCTCCGTGGCGCTGGGGACGCTGGGGTCGAGTTCGTTTCGATCCATACAGAACCTTTCTCGCTTTGTCCTAGGTTACAAGGATACGCCGCCGACCTGCCAAAAGACAGGACGAACGTCCCAATTGCAACAATGCAACCCTCAACGGTGGGCGCGGCGGACATCTGGGAGCGCGGGCGCCTGCACTGGGCAGGCCGATAAAATGTTTGGCCGCAAAACGGATTATTAGCTCGGTGGGCTTTTAAAAAGCGCTGCTCATGCGCTGGGGAGCGCGTCGCGCCGTGCGTATAATAAGGCGGGTAACGCCAAAATACGAGGCTCTGAGGGGATGCCATGTCTCAAGAAACCATCCGCGCGGCCGAGCGTGCCGCGGGACAGGTGAACGCCATGTCGACGTATGATCCGGACTCCGACCAGCTGCATGAGGAATGCGGCGTTTTTGGTGTCTGGGCGCCCGATCGCGACGTGGCTCGACTGACGTACTTTGGCCTGCGTGCACTGCAGCACCGTGGCCAAGAATCGGCGGGAATCGCTGTTGGTGACGGCGGTACGGTTATGGTCCGCAAGGATCTGGGCCTGCTCGACCGTGTGTTCTCCAATGCCGACTTGTCGACGCTCTCCGGTCAGCTGGCCGTGGGTCATGTGCGCTACGGCACCGCCGGCGCCAAGAGCTGGGAAGCCTCTCAGCCGCACCTCTCTACCATCAATAGCGTCATTATCGCGCTCGCGCACAACGGCACCCTCGTCAACACCGACGAGCTGCGCCGCCAGCTGATCGAGCTGGGCGTGCCGTTCCTCTCCAACTCGGATTCCGAGGTCGCGACCAAACTCATCGGCTACTTTACTCAGCGTACAGGCCATCTGCGCGAGGGCATTCGCAAGACCATGGAGCTCGTGCGCGGCGGCTACGCCATGACGCTCATCAACGAGCAGGCGCTTTACGCATTCCGCGATCCGCACGGCATTCGCCCGCTCGTGCTGGGTAAGCTCGTGGACGAGGGCCTGGACCAGGCCGACGCCGCTTCCGTTTCGCAGCTGCCGTCGCAGGACGGTGCCGCGACGGTCGACGCCACCACCCGTGTCACGCGCGCCGGCGGCTGGGTCGTTGCCTCCGAGACGTGCGCGCTCGACATTGTGGGCGCCGAGTACGTCCGTGACGTCCGTCCCGGCGAGATCTTGCGCATCAGCGCCGAGGGTCTGGTGTCCGAGCAGGGCGTGCCTGCCGCCGAAGAGCCTGCTAACTGCATCTTTGAGCAGGTCTACTTTGCCCGCCCCGATTCCATCATGAACGGCAAGAGCGTCTACGCCTGCCGTTATGACATGGGTCGTCAGCTGGCACATGAGGAGCCCGTCGAGGCCGACCTGGTCATCGGCGTGCCCGACTCCGGCCTGCCCCACGCCATCGGCTACGCCAACCAGTCCCACAAGCCCTTCGCCCGTCCCGCGGAGGGGTATTCGCACGAGAGCGGTATTCCCTTTGGCGAGGGCCTTATCAAGAACCGCTACGTGGGCCGCACGTTTATCGAGCCTACGCAGGAGTTGCGCGCCATGGGCGTGCGTATGAAACTCAACCCACTGCGCGACAACATCGAGGGCAAGCGCCTGGTCGTCATCGACGACTCCATCGTGCGCGGCACCACCATGGTGCAGCTCGTCAAGATGCTGCGCAACGCCGGCGCCAAGGAGATTCATATCCGCATCAACTCGCCCGAGGTCATCTGGCCGTGCTTCTACGGCATCGATACCGACGTACAGTCGCAGCTTATCAGCGCTAACAAGACGGTCGACGAGATTTGCGAGTACATTGGTGCCGATTCGCTGGCCTTCCTTTCGGTCGAGGGCCTGCTGAAGGTCATGCCCAAGGGCGGTTACTGCGATGCGTGCTTTACCGGACGCTACCCCGTGGCGATTCCCGAGAGCTTTGGCCGCGACAAGTTCATGGAGGGCTTTAAGCCCCGCAATCTGGATAAGCCGCTGCATTTTGACGACGACGCCGTGGTCGAGAAATACGACGATCGCAGCTGGGAAGAGGAGCACGGCGAGGCCTAAAACCTGCCATGTAGGGACAGGTTTATTTTGGCAGGTTTTATCTGCTGTTTTGTTGATATAGCGGCGCGTGCTGTTATGGCGCGCGCCGAAATGAACGCAACTATGAGCACCGTTTGACGCTTGGGCGGCGGACGGTAGTGGGAGAGGAAGGCTCAGATGAGCGACAGCAAGCATGTGACGTACGAGGACGCCGGCGTCGATACCGCCGAGGGCGGCCGCGCCGTCGACGCTATTAAGCAGATGGTCAAGGACACCAACCGCCCCGAGGTCATCGGCGGCATCGGTGGCTTTGGTGGCCTGTTCTCGGCCGCCGCGCTTAAGGATATGGAAGACCCGATCTTGATCAGCGGCACCGACGGCGTGGGCACCAAGCTCGTGCTCGCCCAGATTATGGACCGTCACGAGACGGTGGGTCAGGACCTGGTCGCCATGTGCGTCAATGACATTTTGGCTTCGGGCGCCGAGCCGCTGTTCTTCCTGGATTACGTTGCCATCGGTCACATTGAGGCCGAGCACATGGCAAAGATCATCAAGGGCGTGGCCGACGGCTGCAAGCTCGCGGGCTGCGCGCTCGTGGGCGGCGAGATGGCCGAGCACCCGGGTGTCATGGCCCCGGCCGACTACGACCTCGCTGGCTTTACCGTGGGCGTCGTCGACCGTCCCAAGATGCTCGACCCCGCGAACGTCCGCCCTGGCGACGTGATCCTGGGCCTGCCTTCCACCGGCGTGCACTCCAACGGCTACTCGCTCGTGCGCAAGGTCATCGGTGTCGACGGCATCAAGCCGGGCACGCCCGAGGCCGCCGCTAAGGCCGAGGAACTGAGCCGTCCGCTCGAGGAGCTCGGCGGTGCTTCGCTGGCCGACGCCCTGCTGGCCCCCACGCGCATTTATGTGAAGCCGATTCTGGAGCTGCTGCGCGGCGGCGCCAACGTGCACGCCATCGCCCACATCACCGGCGGCGGTATTACCGAGAACCTCAACCGCGCGCTCGCCGACGACGTCGATGCCGTGGTCACCCGCAACGGAGCCGAGATGGGCTGGGATGTTCCACCCGTCATCACCTACGTGTCGCGCCAGGCCGAGCTCGCGCCCAACGAGGCATGCAAGACCTTCAACATGGGCGTCGGCCTGTGCCTGATCGTCGCCCCCGAGGACGAGGCCGCGGTTACCGAGGCCCTGGTCGCGCTGGGCGAGAAGCCGTTCCGCGTGGGCGAGTGCGTCGAGGGTTCCGGTAAGGTCGTGTACTCCGATGAGCGCTAACGAGCAGAGGACTGCTGCCGAGGGCCTGGGCTTTGTGCCCTACACCCGTCCGACCGGCACCGATACGGCCGAGCCGCTTAAGATCGGCGTGCTTATCAGCGGTTCGGGTACCAACTTGCAGGCGCTGATCGACCTGATCGCCGCCGGCAAGCTCAACGCCTCGATTGAGCTTGTGGTGTCGAGCCGTCCTTCGGCCAAGGGCCTGCAGCGCGCCGAGCGTGCGGGCATCCAGACACTCACGCTGTCCAAGGATGTCTATGCCGACCCCATCGCGGCTGACGAGATCATCGCGCATGAGCTGCTCGAGCGCGGCTGCGAGTACGTGGTGATGGCCGGTTACATGCGCATGGTGCACACGCCGCTGCTGGCGGCGTTCCCCAATCGCGTGGTCAACCTACACCCTGCGCTGCTGCCGAGCTTTACCGGCGCCCATGCGATCGACGATGCGTTTGCTCGCGGCGTCAAGGTAACCGGCGTGACCGTGCACTTTGCCAACGAGATTTACGACAACGGCCCCATCATCGCCCAGCGTGCGCTGGCTGTCGAGGAGGGCTGGGACGTCGACACGCTCGAGGAGCACATCCACGCGATCGAGCATGTGCTGTATCCCGAGGTCGTGCAAATGCTCGCCGACGGTCGCGTTCACGTGTTGGAGAGCGGCAAGGTCGCAATTGATGCAGCGCGCTAGCGCGTGCAAACGGGTCACCTAGGTTTCTCTGAGGCGTAAACGACTATAAAGCCGATTGGGGCATATGGAATCACATGTGCCCCAATCGGCTTTTACTATCTCTTTGACTTCGGGCTCCTGATAACGTGACGGGTGGGACTTCGGAAAATGAGGGCGGTTGGCCGCGAGCATGATATGGATATCAGCGGCGATTTCTCCATCTCGGCAAAAAATGGCTTCAAGTTGAGCATCGGCTCGGACTTCGAGGGGGCGGACCTGTTCAGCGAAAATTCTTACACTGACACTCATGCCATGAGCCAGGATAACTAGCCGGTATAGGGTCACTTGAGTGGGTATGCGTCTGTTCAAGCGGTCCATTGGCTTGCTTAAGAAATGGTTAAACTACGTAGCGTACAGCACGTGAGTAACTTACGACTCAGTGAGACTAAAGGGAATCGGAGAAGAAAGCCCATGTTTTGCCCCAAATGCGGTAGCAAGATCAGTGACGATGCGCGGTACTGTACCGAATGCGGGCTGCCCTTGGAAGGACTCTCGGGTAAAACTGCGGCCGAGGAAGGGTCCGGCGCCGAGCCGCTGGCGCGAGAATCCTCGTCCGCTGAAGTCATGTTGGAGTCTGCAAATACCGAAACGGACTCTGCGATAGGATCCGCGAATGTCGAGTCCACAGCAGAACCGAGTCCCGAGCCGGTCTCGAAGACCGCGGGTAGCGGTCACTCCCAGATGTACAACCTCTTTATGCAACGCTGTCAGGTCGGTAACCGCCTGGTGCCGCAGTTTGCTATCATGATCGCCGCATTTATCGCCGCGGCAGGCATCGCTTACGCTGCTTTCATTCTCTACAAGAACGTCATCGAGCCCAATCTCCAGCAGCAATCCGTGCAACAGGAGCAAGCGACCGAAAGACCCAAGAAGGACGAGGGGGCGGCCGAAGAAGTTGTCTATACGTTGGAGGCAAAGTCATTGACGGTGTCTGCTCCGGTCGACCCTATGCTCAATCAGGGCGAGCGGACTGACGTGGAATGGTCCTATCCGCAACTTAAGAGCTCCGCCAAAGACGACGTCGCAGACAAAATTAACAAGGCGATTCTCGAGCCCCTTCAAATTGATGCGGAGCGAACGAATCGAGCATCAGATAATGAGCAATCAGATGCTGAGCTGTACCCCGACGGCGAATTTCCCTGCATATCGAGAAACGTGACGGTTACGTACATGGATGAGAACTATTTTTGTATCCGTGACGAGCGCTATTCGACGGGATGGGGTCCGCATGGCGACACGTATGTGACTGGTGTTATTTTTGATTTGCATACGGGTGATACTGTCAGCCCTCAGGACATGTTTGGCATTGATACCGAGGATCTTGCCAGTTCTATGAGTTCGGCAGTTTGGCCGTATCTTACGGAAATGGGCAGAGAGTATCCGTCTGATTACAATTCTATGCTCATGCGGAGCAATTCCTCAGACTATTCAATCAAGGGCTCAACATGCTTGTATGTGACATCCAAGGGACTGGTGTATCGCACCGAAGACTATGAGCTCGGTTCTTTTGCGGACGGCAATTGCGAGATTTTGGTTGCGTCTTGGGATGATGGGTCTCAAGTGGGGTCCGAAGTAACCCCCGATGAGGTCAAGGACGGTACAACGGTGAAAGTCGATAAGGAGGACTAACATGTTCTGTCCCAACTGTGGATTTGAGCTTGATGGCGATTTGCGATACTGCACCGAGTGCGGCTATGCACTCGAAGATGCAAAGGCGGTGCTGAACTCTGTCAGCAACGAAGTGGCAGAAGAACCTTCCGTTATCAATGAGGCTGCGGAAGAGATTTTCGCTAGCGACGAAACGGAGAAGGAGCCTTTCGCCGGTGCCGAGGCGGGGGAGGAAAAGTCGCCCGTGGAGAGCGAGCCCGTAGCGGACGAAGAAGACGACCAACCTAAAGACGACGTGTCGTCCGGTGCAACGCCTTCGATTCCAGCCGTGCGTGCCGACCGACCAAAACTGAGCAATCCGGTCGCCAAGCCCGTCGCGGCGCCAGCCCCTGCTCCTGCGGCGAATGCATCCGCACAGAAAAAGGAGCCCAAGGCGCTCTATATCGTTGGTGTCGTCGTTGGCCTGGCAGTCATTGCCATCTTTAGCTACCTGCTGTTCTTTAGCAAGTCCGGCGGCGACGTTGCCCATTACGGCCAGGACAAGGCCATCGTGGTGGTCCAAGAATCCAAGATCACCCCGACCGACGCAAAGGGCGAGAAACTCAAGAAGTACTCGGTGACCCTGAACGGCGACAACGGCTACAGCACCAATGCTGAGGTTAAGGGTGACGAGGGCTTCACGGTAAGCCAGTTTCCCGATGTTAAACCGGGGAAATATACCCTCACCGTTAAGGACTCCAAGTCAAAAGTCGAGTGGAGTATTCCCGTCAAAGTCGTCGATAACTCTAAATCCGCTGATGCCGTAAAAGAGGTTTCCCTCGAGGTGCCTAAGGCCAACGAGGCCGATACAAAGACAGGCGAAGGCGACAAGAAGGATGGAGGCACCGCTGCGGACAATACCGCTACGCATGCCGCTTACAAGCAAAAGTGCCAGGAATACCTCGCGTGCTATGGAGAGCCGCAAATTGCTGAGGTGACTGATTCTGTCTATGCGATGCGAGGGCTTTGTCTTGTCGACCTCGTTGATTTTGATCAGGATGGCCAGCCTGAGCTCTTGACCGTTGTGAACGGTATGAGCGATGCCGAACTAAAGAGTGCCTGGAATGGAGATATGGAGGGACTTCAGAAGTCCTACACCGTAGAGGTTTGGTCGTCAGCTGATGGTGGCATCAAGAGGCTTTACAGTCAAAATTGGCTTGATAACAGCAACGGAGGAACGATGTTTCTTCCGCTGATTAAAGCGGATGACGACAGCATCCTCGTAAGCCAAAGAACATATGAGATGAGCAATGCTATTACGGCATTGCTTGCTGGAAGGCAGGTTTTGGCCGGGGACAATACTTCGGTATATGGCAAGAAAAGCGATGCTTTTTCGCTTGTAAGCAACTACGAGTCCTGGGGAGTTGCGCCGAGCGAGGGCAATGGCTACGAATACTATTGTGCGTCGGAGGGCAAGGAAATTTCCGAGACGGACTATAATGCCCTATATCAGCAATTTGGCTATGGACACAATTACCGGACATATTATTTCCTTGATTTTTCAACCTCAGGTTACGGCACTATTTCGGGGGAATCCCACGTCGATCCCAATCAAGTTGCGGCAGTCACCAAAGATACGCTCAAAAAGGTGGGAATCGAATAAAAACTGAAAGGGGCTTGGAAAACTGTTTCCAAGCCCCTTTCTTATAGTAGCTGCTCGAGTCCAACAAGCCTCGCGCTGCTTGCTTGAGCCGCTCTATTTTGACACGCTTCGCTAAATCCACCCTTGCTAAACAAGTAATACTGTTTGATCGGCCGGCCCAGCAGCGCACTGCGCCGCTCGAGTGTTTCAAGAACGTCGGTATCTACGGGCTCGTTTCTCCATTTGCACTCGCCAACGACGAGCTCGCCATCGGCATCCTCTAATACAATGTCAATCTCTTCTTGGTGACGCGTTGCCGGGTTAGTGCCCCACCAAGAGCCGATTGCCTTGGGCAGTACATCCAGCTCGCCCTCAACGACCTGTCGTATCAACCACTGGCGGCATACCTCTTCAAATGTGGGGCCCACGAAGGTAGACAAATCGCGCTTGACGATACGCGCGGCAACAGCGGCTCCGAGCCCCTCTTCAATTGTTCCCGTGTACTGCGGAACAAATCGATACCAAAACCTGAACAGGTTATCGCAGATTCGATAGACCACCTGACGTTTTGTTGCTTTGGCAACGGGCGTGACGCGTTCAACGATTCGCAGATCAATCAATGCGTCGAGTAATCGCGCGACTTGTGGCGTTGCGAGTCGGGTGACATCGGCGATTTCCTTGGGACGTACACAGCCGTTAGCGATGGCGGCTATGACGCCATTGTAGATAGCCGGGCTTCGGACTTCCTGCAACAGATAGTTCTGGGGCTCGGCGTACAGAAACGCATCTTGGCGCAACAGAGCGTGCTCAAGGTTCCATTGCGTGGAGCGCGTGCTATCAAGCTGCGATAAATAGAGCGGCATGCCGCCGACAACGGAATACAGCTCGATAATTCTCTCGATGGGTGCATCGGGAAGCATTTGCGCTACATCGAAAACGACAAAGGGGTCGATGCGCAACTGCATGGTGCGGCGCCCATAGAGAGGACTTTGGTGTCCTAGCACCTGGTGTTCCATAAAACTCATGGACGATCCGCAGAGCACCAAGAACAGGTTGCTCTTGTCTTTGTGTCGGTCGATAAGCGTTTGCAGACACGACGACACGCCCGGGTCGCTCTCGGCGAGGTAAGGATACTCGTCAATGACCAGAATGACTTGCTCCGCTTTGGCGCGTTCAAAGACGGACTCGAGTGCAACCTGGATGGAAGGGAATGCTGCTCCTGCGGCACTATCACCAAGCATCTCGCGGCTGAGCAGCGCAAGGTTTTCGCTTGCAACGGTTTGCTGCCCGGTAAAGAAGATCACACTGGGCTTATCCTGCGTAAAAGCGCGAAGCAGGCTTGTTTTGCCCACGCGGCGCCTTCCGTAGACTACGGCAAACTGGAAGGAACCCTTTTGATAAGCGGTTTCTAGGGACTCAAGCTCACTCTGGCGTCCGACAAACATGGCATGCCTCGCTCATATGCGTGTTACTAACATATATAGTACTAACACGTATGTGAGCAATTTTCCAGTCGGACGGAGAAGAAATGACAGCGCTTCTACTTAACGAGGCGCTTGAGTTTGGCATAGTCCTGAATCTGCTTTTTGCGCTTGGCGTTGAGGAGGTTGTTGAGGTCGAGCTTCTCAATGGTGCAGCGTTTGAGTAGCTCGGAGCTGTCAAAGCCGTTTGACTCAATGTCTTCATCCAGATCGTGCTTGAGCTTGGTCCATTTATTGAGCTGCGAGCGCACGTAGGCCGCGGGACGTTCTATCTCGTTGGCGATGTCGCGTACGCTGGCGCCCGTTCCAAACGACTCACGTATCTTCGCCGTCTCCTTGCGCGTGCGCTCGTTTTTGGCATCGGTCTTGCATCGATCGCTGCAGTAGTGCCGTTTGACGCCACGATGCCCGGCAAGTGAGTAGGCGCGTCCGCACTGCTCGCAATAGCCAATTTTGACGGTGCTCAGCTTGCGCGAAAAATCAAACCAGAGCCACGAGAGATAGCTGTCAAAGGAGAGGAACCCTGTGGACTCGTTGCCCTGGAACACATCCACGTGCGCGCCCGAGAGATGCGAGATCACGAGCGCCTGCACCAAAGCGGTGAGTGCATCGCGGTCATCGTTGTCAAGTTCTTCGCGGCGCTCCTGGATATCTGCTTGAGGGTCGATTACATAGAAGCTCTCCTCGCTATTGCTGACCTTGAGTCGCGCTGAAATCTCCGTGTAGAACATCGCCTGCAAAACACTGAAGTCATTAGCGGTGAGCTCGTGTTCAAAAGAGAGCACGTTGAGTGCAACGAGGGATTCTTCCTCGTCGATCATAAACATAAAGGCGTAGAAATATCCCGCATCGGATTCGATTTTGCGCACGATGGGCAGGCTTTTGAATGAGTCGGTATAATCTCCGCCCGCCCTCAGGATAGT
>CABUMU010000013.1 GCA_902492855.1 uncultured Collinsella sp.
TGCCGCGAGGTGGAGCCAGCGGATGGCGTCCCCGTCTATGAATACACGATCGCTGACAACGGTATTGGTATGAGCGAGGAGTTCCAACAGCACCTCTACGAGCCGTTTTGTCGCGAGGAGCAACAGGTGGAAGGCGCTTCATCGGGAACTGGCCTGGGCGCGCCTATCGCAAAACAGTTGGTCGAGCTTATGGGCGGAACCATGAACTTTACGAGTGTCTTGGGGCAGGGGACGACGTTTACCATCCGCCTACCGTTCGAGAAGTGCGACCGCTCCGAGATTCCTCAGGCAGTTCGCGTAGATGCGGGCGATGGCGATGCGCTCCAGGGCCTGCGCGTTTTGCTCGTAGAGGATAACGATCTGAACGCCGAGATCGCGCAGTTTACGCTCAGCCGTGCCGGTGCCGTCGTGACGCATGCTAAGGATGGTGAGTCTGCCGTCGAGGCGTTTGCCGCGAGCGCACCGCACGAGTGCGACGTGGTGTTGATGGACATCATGATGCCCGGTATCGATGGCCTTGAGGCCACGCGTCGAATTCGAGCACTCGATCGCGAGGATGCCGCGACCACGCCGATTATCGCCGTGAGCGCCAACGCCTTTGCCGACGACCGCAGGCTTTCGCGTGAGGCGGGCATGGACGCGCACCTGAGTAAACCCGTGAGCTCGCAAGAGCTCGTCGAGGCGCTAGCGCACATCGCCGCCGACGCTTCATAAGCATATGGCCCGGTTCCAAGGTGGGTTGGAACCGGGCCATATTGTTATTGATGAGGCCTGCTGAGGGGCTTACTTTTCTTGAATCTGCTTGCCGCAGAGATGCTCAATTGAAATCTCGTAGAGCTGGACGCCCTTGATGTCCTTGGCGATTTCCTCTTCGACTTCTTCGGCAGAAGGGTAGTACTTAAGGGCGAGCTGGCGGACTTTGTCCTCGATAAACGCGGGGGTGTCATTCGCCAGGCGACAACGGCCAAAGACGACGGTGCTCATAACGTAGGGAGCCCAGTCACCGTCCTGGTACCACTCGTTGCCGTATACGGTAAAGCAGACCTTGTCATCGCGCTTGAGTGCGTCGACCTTGTGGCCGGCTTTGGCGCCATGGAAATAGATCTTGTCGTGCTCGGCGTCAAAGAAGTAGTTGACGGGAATGGCGTACGGGTAGCCATCGTCGCCGTTGACGGCAAAGACGCCGCGCTTGCAGGTGGCGAGCAGTTTGCGCGCTTCCTCGTCGGTGATAGCGCGTTTCTTTCGACGTAAGGGCCTAAACATCGTTGGCTTCCTTTCTGGTCGTGCGTAGTGGTTGAGCACAAACTATAGCGAAATGGATCCGTTTTTCTTGATGCGGGCGAGTATGTTTTTGAGCTTGTTAAAGTCGAGCGGTTTGGACAGATGGGCGTTCATGCCGGCGTCATGTGCCGCCTTGGCGTCCTCGGCAAAGGCGTTGGCGGTGAGCGCGATGATGGGGATATCGGCTGCATCGACCTTCTCGCTCAGACGAATCGTGCGGGTTGCCTCATAGCCGTCCATGTCCGGCATCATAATGTCCATCAGGATCGCATCGAAGCTGCCGGCGGGATGCGACAGGTACAGATCGACGACTTCGTTGCCGTTGGCGGCGCGGGTGACCACGATGCCCTCGGATTCTAGCAGCGCCTGGGCAATCTCGGCATTCAATTCGTTGTCTTCGGCGAGCAGTACGTTCATGTCGGCGAGCGAGCAGTCGAGCGCCCCCTCGACCGTATTCGCCCGCGCCTGGGGGTTCTTGTCGATATCGAGCGGAATCTGGACGTTGAACGTACTCCCCACGCCAACCTCGAAATCTCAATCGTACCGCCCATCAGTTCAATAAGCGACTTGACGATTGGCATGCCCATGCCGGTTCCTTGGAACTTGCTGCGCGCATCATCACCTTCTTGGGCAAACGGTTCATAGATATGCTTTAAAAACTCGGGAGCCATGCCAATGCCAGTATCCGAAACACTAAAGCAAAAGAGCGCGCGCCCATCATCGAGTGGCTTGGTCTTTGAACTAAAGGTGACGGAGCCGCCGTGCTTGTTGTACTTAATGCTGTTGTCTAACAGGTTGATTATGATCTGTCGGATATGGGTGGGACTGCCGATCATGTATGGCCCCGTGGCGTACGGCAGACTATTGTCCTGCATTGTGATGCCGTTATCGGATGCGCGGAGCTTGCACAGCACCAGCGTATCGTCACAGAGCTCTTTGAGGTTAAAAGGCGCATGTTCCAGAGTTAGCTTGCGGTCTTCGATTTTGCCCATCTCGAGGATGTCGTTGATCAGCGAGAGCAGGTGATTGGCGGCAACGCGCGCCTTGGCACGGCTCTCGCGGACGACCTGGATATCGCCTTCCTTCAATTCCTCGATCTCGATAAGGCCCAGGATACCGTTGAGCGGCGTACGGATGTCGTGGCTCATGCGCGTGAGGAATGCTGTCTTAGCGGCGTTGGCAGCATCGGCTTTTTTGCGCTCGGTCCGAGCGCGTACGAGCGCCCAGATGAGCAGGACGATGCCGACCGACAACACACCGATGAGGGCAGCTGCAACGGCGGCACGGTTGCGATAAAGGAATTGAAGGGTGTTGGATTCCTGGGCCGTGTACGACGTGGAGGAGTAATTGCTTGCGGAGAGCGATTCTCCGGCATTGATGATGCCCTTGTTGATGATTCCCAGCAGCTCGGGCCTTCCGCGCGAAATCCAGCACGAGAGCTCGCAGGTGTCAGGGAGCTCGGCCGTCTCGCAGTTCTCGAGATCATAACGGTCGCCGATGGTTTTTACGCGTGAACTGGGGGCGAGGATGCAGTGCACCGTTCCCTTCCTGAGGGCGTCGAACGCTTCATCGTCGGATTGGCATTCGGTCACGGTCGCTGTGGGGAACAGACTTTCGAGTACATTTCGGTTGATAAACGATGATTTGGTACAGGCGATGTTCTGAAGGTCTTTGTTCAGGTTGCTTCCGGTGTGGATGGCGGTGAGGGTTGTGGTCCCCAACGATATCGACTGCACAACGCCTGATTGCTCGGCAAACCAGTAATCTCGGTATACCGGCAGCGCAACGTCGATGCTTCCCTTTGACAGGGCCTTTGACATCATCTTGTAGTTATCAAAGGCGACGGTTTTGACCGTAATGCCAAATATATCGTGCAACGTCGTCGCAAGCGATGCGAGCGAACCTTCCATTTTGCCGTCTTCGTCTTCGTTGCAGTAGGGGAGTTTGCCCGTAATGTAGCCGAGCGTGATGGTGTTGTCATTTGCTTCGAGCCAGGAACGTTCGGGGCCGTTGAGCGATGATGAACCGCTGTTTTGGGCCGAGTAGTTAGATTTGACTTCGTCGATATAGCGTGGGTTGACGCGGGCGATTGCCGACATGGCGGCATTGATGTCGTCCCTTAGGTCGGGGCGGCTTTTGGGGACGGCAAAGTAGTAGTCGCTCGAACCAACGTAGAACATGGGTGACGCATCGGGCGACGAGAGCGTGTCGTTCATGATGATGGCGTCGACCTCGCCGTTTGTGAGCGCGCCAAAGAGGGCGCCGCCAGTGTCGATTTCTTTATAGGTGCAGGTAATGCCTTCGTTGGCGAGCCACTGCTGGCCAACGAAGGTTTGCATAACGTCGGGGTTGTAGCCGATGGTAAGGCCTTGGAGCGCTTGGGGGTCGCCCTTGGCCAGATCGTCGCGATCGGGCTTGGCGTAGATGTAGTAGCGCTCGGTGCCCTCGGGGTTCGAGGAAAAGAGCAGCTTTTGGGCGCGTTCCTCGGAGTAGGAGATGTTGGGCATGAGGTCGATCTCGCCTGCCTCGAGCATGTCCATAAGCTCGGTGAAGGTGCCGGAGACGTATTCGTACCGCCAGCCGGGCGTGTAGTACGACAGGGTCTGGAGGTACTCGTAGCCCCATCCCGAAAGACGCTCCCCGGGGGTGCCGTTCTGGAAGCCTTCGCTGTTGACGAGCCAACCAACGCGGACCGTCTTGACTGGCTGACTAGAGTCATCGGCAAAAGCCTGGACAGGCGCGATAGAACTCAGCACGACAAGCGCGGCAAGCACAACGGCCAGGGCGCGATATATAACTGAACGAAGGACAGTGGCGGCTCTCACATGCAATCCTAACGAATCGAGACATTACCGCATAAGGATACCAGCTCAACCTGCCCAGTCGGCAGCTGCACCGCTAAACGCTCCCGCCCGGCAGCTGGGGACGTTCTTAAACGACTAGTCATCGGGGACGTTCTTGTTTGACTAGTCATTTAAGAACGTCCCCAATGACTAGTTTCGTTTGCGGGGGAGGCGTGGGACAATACCGAGCGAACGTGATTGGGCGTCTGGGAAAAGGGGTCGCGATGAACAAGTTGAGGACGCTTGCCGACGTGTTACGCCAGGCTGGTTTTGCGCGCATCACGGGCCTGTTTCTCGTCTTCTATCTGCTGTGCTCAACGGCTGTCTGGCTGTCCGAGCCCACGACCCTCACGTTTGGCGATGGTCTCTGGTTTAGCTTTGAGACGGTCTCGACGATTGGCTTTGGCGATATCCCCGCTGAAACGCCGGTTGCCCGCGGCATTACCGTTATCCTAAGCGTCATCAGTATCTTCTATATCGCCATGCTTACGGGCGTGGCGGTGAACTACTGCAATACGCTTATCAAGATGCGCCAAAAGGACACCATGGCGCGCTTTATGGACGATCTTGAGCATTTGGAAGAACTCGACCGCGATGAGCTCGCCGATTTGTCGCGCCGCGTGCGCGAGTATCGTCGACGCCAGCGCTAAAACGAACATCGTGCGCCACAACAGGGGGACTGAATATGAATATCACCGTGTATCTGGGTGCCAGCGTCGGCAATGACCCGGCGTTTCTGCCCGCGGTGCAGGAGCTGGGCAACTGGATTGGCGCCAACGGCCACGCGCTGGTATACGGCGGGTCCAAATCGGGCCTGATGGGTGCGCTCGCCGATAGCGTACTCGAGGCGGGTGGACACGTGACGGGTGTGGAGCCGAGTTTTTTTATCGAGGCCGAGTTTCAGCACGACGGAATCGATGACCTCATCGTGACGAGCGATATGGCCGAGCGCAAAGCCAAGATGATCGAGCTTGGTGATGCCTTCATTGCCTTTCCCGGCGGGACGGGCACGCTCGAGGAGATTGCCGAGGTCATGTCCGCGGTGTCATTGGGACACCTGAGTGCTCCGTGCATCCTGTATAACCTGGACGGTTACTACAATGACCTTAAGGCGCTGCTCGGGCACATGATTGATAAAGGGTTTTCGAGCCCGCAGCGCCAGCAAGGCATTTACTTTGCCGAGGATCTGCACGAAATCGCATCAATTATCAACGGATAAGCCTTGAGCCTGTCCCGCCGTGGTCCCCGGTGGCTCCGTTTGCAGCGCAGACGGTTGGCTTGTCTGGGCTACGCTCGCTCTACAATAAAACGTATCTATATCGACTTTGACCGCGGGAGGACCCGATGGACAACCTTGCCAAACCCACAAACCGCGCGCTGTTTTTGGTTAGCGTTGCCGTGACCGGTGCGTTCGCGGGTGCCGCGGTCTGGCTGTTCTTTTTTGCGATGGAGCATGGTATCGACTATCTATGGACCGAGATTCCGAGCGCGCTGGGCGTCGCTTCGCCCGAGCTTGCCAGCGGCCCGTTTGGCTTTCTGCCGTACCCGTTTTTTGTCTGCCTGCTGGGCGGCCTGTTAATCGGTCTGTTCGAAAAGATGACGGGCACCAAGACCGATGACCTCAACCAGGTGATGGCTAAGGTTAAGCAAGACGGGCGCTACCCGTACGACAACCTGGGCAAGCTTTCGCTCGCGGCATTGCTGCCGCTGCTGTTTGGCGGAAGCATTGGACCGGAGGCCGGCCTGACCGGCGTTATCGCCGGTCTGTGCAGCTGGGTCGGCGACCGCATGCGCCGCTTTGGTGCCGAGTTTAGGGAGCTTACGCTGCTGGGTACCCAGGCTGCCCTGACGGCGCTCTTTACCGCGCCCGTGTTTGGCTTTGTGGCGCCGCTTGCCGGAAGTACTGACGGCCAGGGCGAAGACGCCGACGATGAGTCCGCGTCCGGCGAGATCACCATCAAGCTGCCCAAGGCGCAAAAGACGGTGGTCTACGGCATTGCGATTGCCGGCGGTCTGGGCACCTACCTGCTGCTCGGCCAGCTTGTGGGCGGCGGCATGGGCATGCCCAGGTTCGAGTCCGCCGAGGTGGGCAACCTAGAGCTTACCTGGCTCGTCCCTCTGTCGCTGATCGGTACCGTCTGCGGCTGGCTGTACTTTGTCTCTGAGCATGCAAGCGAGGCACTGTCCCATGCAATAGGGGAGCGTCCTGTCGTCAAGGCCATGCTGGCCGGTCTGGCACTCGCCATCTGTGGCACGGTCCTGCCCTATACCATGTTTGCCGGCGAGACCCAGGCCGACGTGCTCATGGAAACCTATCTGACCATTCCCGCTGGCGTGCTTATCGCGACCGGTCTTGTTAAGGCCATGCTGACGCCCGCCCTCATCAACCTTGGTTGGCGCGGCGGTCACTTCTTCCCGGTTATCTTCTCGGGCGTAAGCCTGGGCTATGGCCTTGCCATCCTCACCGGCGCAGATCCGGTCTTTTGCGTCGCCGTCTGCACGGCATCGACGATGGGTGCGGTCATGCGCCAGCCGGTCATGGTCGTGGGCCTGCTGCTCATGTGCTTCCCACTCAAGGGTATCGTCTGCATGATCATCGCCGCCGTCATCGCCGCCGGCATTCCACTGCCCAAGCCGCTGCGCAAATAGCGCGGTTAATCGCGAGTCAACTCCAGAGGGGTACGAGATGATCCTGTACTTTAGCGCGACGGGGAACAGCGAACATGTGGCGCGTCGCATTGCGGCGGCGACAGACGACAAGGTTGTGTCGATTGAGCGTTTTGATGTCGAAGCCCTTCGCCTTGTTGCGACGGAAGGCCCCTGCCAGCTGGGATTTGTTGCTCCGGTGTATGCCTGGGGTCTGCCGACACCGATGATCGAGTTTTTGAAGACTGCCGACCTGTCGATTGCTGCCGGTGCAAAGGGCGGCGAGCGCCCCTATACGTTCTATGTTTCGACGTACGGTTCGACGACCGGCCAATCTGCCAAGTTTGCCCGCGACCTGCTGCACGAGCGTGGGCTCGAGTTAGATGCGGCGATGAGCGTCAAGATGCCCGATACCTGGACGCCTGTTTTCGACCTGTCTGACCCTCAAAAGGTTGAGGGTATCAATAGAGCTGCCGAGGCGCAGATTGATGCCGTGATCGAGGCGGTGCGGGCACGCCGCACGGGCAACATGATGCGCCATCGCGTGCCTCTGTTTGCATCGTGCGCGTATCACGCAATTGGGCTGCCGCACATGCAACAGACGAGCAAGTTTGCCGTCGATGCCGATCGCTGCATCGGCTGCGGCCTGTGTGCCAAGCGCTGCCCCATGGCGGCGATTGAGATGCGCGACGGCCTTCCCGTCTGGACAAAGCCGGAGTGCGCAGCCTGCCTTCGTTGCCTGCACCGTTGTCCCAAATTTGCCATCTCGCACGGTAAGCGCACGGCATCCCACGGTCAGTACAGGCATCCCAAGCCAGGTGTGAGGATGTAGCGGCTGCTGGCCGCGCTACTTCCAAACCGCGAGCGCCGCAGTGCCCAGTACGATGAGGGCGAGACCGATGGCGCTGCGCCGCGAGACCTTTTCGTTGAATGCCAAGCGCGCAAATAGTACCGATACGACAATCGATAGTTTGTCGATCTGCACCACGACGCTCACCTGGCCTGCGGCGATGGCATAGTAATAGAGCAGCCACGATGCTCTGGTCGCGATGCCCGATGCCGCGAGAAATACGAGCTCGTAGCGGTCTACGTGCACGGCTTGGCCCATCTTGCCTTTAGCTGCCACGATTGCCCATGCCATAACCAGTACCACGCAGGTGCGGATTGCCGTGGCCAGGTTTGACTCGACGCCTTCGATGCCGATCTTAGCGAGGACGGAGGTGAGTGCTGCGAACATGGCGGCGCCGAGGGCGTAAGCGAGCCAGGTCCGGTCTTGCTGCTGCTCGGGTCCGGCGGATTGCTGCTTCTCGGTCATTAAAAACGTGCCGAGGGTAATGACGGCGGTTCCCACGAGCTTAACCGCAAGGTTGCTCGTCTCGCCAAAAAGCACGATGGCGATCAGCGCGGCGAGCACGGTGCTCATCTTGTCGACCGGTACGACCTTATTGACGTCTCCGATGCTCAACGCCTTAAAGTAACAGATCCACGAAGCGCCGGTAGCGAGTCCCGAGAGGACGAGAAAGAGCCAGGATCTGGGTTCGATGCTGCCAATGGTTCCAATGGATCCAGAAATGCCCGCCATTGCCCAGGCGAAAACGAGCACCACGCAGGTGCGAATGGCCGTCGCGACATCGGAGTCGGTCTGCTTGATGCCGCATTTGGCCAAGATGGATGTGATGCCGGCAAAGAATGCTGACGCAAATGCTGCGACGACCCACGACACGGGTTGAGCGCCTCCTCAAAAAAGACCACGCCAGATCTATGGCGCATGTCCAATGATACCGCGCTTGCCTATAGGTTGCGTGCCCGGTAGACCTTGGTGCTGATGGCGCAGCTGACAGCGCCAAGGACGACCGTTGCCAGCGCGGCAATTCCTGCGCACAGGAAGCCAAGAACGGAAGGATCGGGATTCGCCCCGGCAATCATCGACATGAGCTGGTTGCTGATGGGGTTGAATGAGTTTAGCGTGACCATGATAAGGCACATGTATAGGGCGTATAGACCAACGGATAGGCGTTGCGCCTTCATGTGTTCAAATCGAAAGAACAGAGGCAGTGTCAAAAACACCGCCATGAGGGAGAAAAGCATCGATATTGCCGAGGCGATTGCGGTCTCAAAGACGGTCTCTCCCGTGGAGGGGATACCCACGCTGTTTAAGATCGGGATGGCGACGATACTCAACAGCACGGCCGCGCACGTCATGATGACCGAGAAAATAGTGATGCACAGGTAGCGTGCGCTGACGATGTCTTTGCGTGAGATGGGCAGCGTTGCCCGATAGCGCTCCCATCCGTTTTGGTTGTCGAGCCCGGCCAGCGACGTCATGGCCATGATAGGCGACATGGCACTGATCGCGAAGGCGCCGGCGGCGCTCATATCGGAATCACCATTCGATGCCCTGACGGCGGTCAGCACGACGAAGATGAACAGGCCGACACCTGCGATGCTCGGGACGAGCGTGCGAACGATGGCAAGCTCGGACATAATGGCGCGTTTCATTTCAAAGCCCCTTTCAGCATGAAGCGAAGATAGTCATCAATGGTTGCCCGGTCGCAGGGAATCTCGGGAAAGGCCTCGAGCGTTTCGCGACGGTTGGGCACGAGCACGTCCACGCTATAGGCGTGGTGGACGGCACGGGCGCCTTCGACGCAAGTCATAAGCTCGGCAGCCTGTGCTTGGGTACAGTGGGCGATGCCGGCGCGGTCGGTAATGTCCTCGCGCGGCAGGTCAAAAATAATCGCGCCATTATCGATGCAGATGACGCGATCAGCGGTGCGATCGAGGTCGGACGTAATGTGGCTCGAGAGCAGCACGCTGTGCTGGCCGTCGGCGACAAAGGCAAGCAGCTCATCAAGCAGTTCCTCGCGTGCCATGGGATCGAGGCCCGCGGTGGCTTCGTCCAAAACGAGCAGCTTGGCATTGTGGCTGAGTGCACAGGCAAGCTGCAGTTTCATGCCCATGCCGCGGGAGAGGTCCTTGACCTTTGTCTTGGGATCGAGGCCAAATCGGTTGATGAATCCGGCGAACGTTTCGCGGTCCCACGTGGGGTACGCCGGGCCTACGAGCGACTCGACCTGGCCCACCTTGAGCGTGGAGGGGAAGGGGCACGTGTCCAGGACAAGACCGACGCGGGAGCGTAGATGGCGCTGCGTTTCATCGGGCGCGTCGGCGCCACAGCGCTGCCCAAACAGGCGTACCTCGCCGGCATCGAGCTTGATAAGCCCGAGCGCGGCGCGAATGGTCGTTGTCTTGCCGGCACCGTTAGCGCCCACAAAGCCAACAATCTGGCCGGGCTCCACGGCGAGCGTGACATCACGCAGCGAAAAACGGTCGCTCACGCGGCGTGAGACACCTTTGAGTTCTAACAAGTTTTGCATGGTATAAGCCTTTCTTGCAGATGGCTACTGCATGGTTTCGGGGGCTACCAGGTCGAGCATCTCGTGCAGTTTGTCGCGCGTGACGCCCAGGGCTTCGGCTTGTTCTGCCGCCTGCGTAAGCAGCTCTTCGATATGGCAGAGCTGGTTTTCGCGCAAGAGCTCTTGGTTGCCCTCGGCGACAAAACAGCCCTTGCCCTGCACGGTGCAGATAAACCCGAGCTGCTCCAGATCGGCGTAGGCGCGCTTGGTGGTGATGACGCTCACGCCCAGGTCGCTCGCGAGTGCGCGGATGCTGGGGAGTTTGGCTCCCGCGGCGAGCGTGCCCGAAAGGATTTGAGCTTTGACCTGCGAGGATATCTGCTCGTAGATGGGCTTGTCGCTCGAATTGGATAGGATAATGTCCACAGCGGCTCCTTAGCTGTTGGGCTACACGTGTATATAACCGGTAAGCACAGTATATATACACTATGCACAGTTATGCAAGAGGCAAATACGGATTAAGCCGGCTACCCAGACCCCAACTGATGAATTTGTCCTGATAGGTGCCCTATGGCGAGGTTTCACGGCTACAATAGGGCAGTTACATCGACGTAATGCATATAGAACGCAAGAAAGGATCCGCATGGCAAGCCTGTCGGATGAAATCTCGTCGCGCCGCACATTCGCGATCATCAGCCACCCGGACGCCGGTAAGACCACGCTTACCGAGAAGCTGCTGCTCTATACCGGCAGCATCCAGACTGCCGGCTCGGTCAAGGGCAAGAGCTCGGCCAAGCATGCCGTCTCGGACTGGATGGACATCGAGAAGGAGCGCGGCATCTCCGTCACCTCCTCGGTGCTGCAGTTCACCTACAACGGCGCCTGCGTCAACATCCTCGATACCCCCGGTCACCAGGACTTCTCGGAGGATACCTACCGTACCCTTATGGCCGCCGACGCCGCTGTCATGGTCATCGACGGCGCCAAGGGCGTCGAGGCCCAGACCAAAAAGCTCTTTAAGGTCTGCACGCTGCGCCACATTCCCATCTTTACCTTTGTGAACAAGCTCGACCACGAGGCTCGCGACCCGTTTGAGCTCATGGAAGAGATCGAGAACGTCCTGGGCATCAATACGTATCCCATGAACTGGCCGATCGGCAGTGGCCGCAACTTCCGCGGCGTGTTCGACCGTCAGACCCGTCGCGTCATTGCCTTTGAGGGCGATGGCCACGCCAACGCCACCAAGAAGGTCGCCGAGGTCGAGGCCGAGCTGGGCGACCCCGCCATGGATGAGCTCATTGGCGAGGAGAACCATAAGAACCTAATGGACGATATCGAGCTGCTCGATGGCGCCGGCGACGAGCTCGACTTGGATGCCGTGGCCTGCGGCAAGCTGAGCCCGGCGTTCTTTGGCTCGGCGCTCACCAACTTTGGTGTGGAGCCCTTCCTCAAGGAGTTCCTGCGTCTGGCCCCGACGCCGCGCGCCTATACCGATACGCTCACCAGTGAGCCGGTCGATCCTTGCCGCGACGACTTTAGCGGCTTTGTGTTTAAGATTCAGGCCAACATGGACAAGAACCACCGTGACCGCATCGCCTTTGTGCGCATTTGCTCGGGTAAGTTCGAGCGCGGCATGGATGCCTTTCACGTGCAGGGCAACCGCAAGCTTAAGCTCGCCACGGGCACGTCGATGATGGCCGACGATCGCGCCATCGTGGACGAGGCGTACGCGGGCGATATCGTGGGCCTCTTCGACCCGGGTATCTTTAGCATCGGCGACACCGTGTGCTCCGGCAAGCGCCACGTGCAGTATCCGCAGATCCCGACGTTTGCCCCCGAGATGTTCGCTCGCATTACGCAGGTCGACACGCTCAAGCGCAAGCAGTTCGTCAAGGGTATGGAGGAGCTTGCCCAGGAGGGTGCCATCCAGATCTTCCGCGAGCTGGGTGCCGGCATGGAGAGCGTCATCGTGGGCGTGGTCGGCGTGCTGCAGTTTGAGGTGCTCGAGCGCCGTCTCAAGGCCGAGTACCGTGTTGAGGTTCGTCGCCAGCCGCTGCCCTATACGGACATCCGCTGGATCCAGAATGACCCCGACACTATTGATATCCCGGGTCTTTCGCTCACGCGCGACACGCTGCGCGTTGAGGACATGCGCGGCGGTAAGCTGCTGCTGTTCACGAGCCCGTGGAACGTGGATTGGGCAACTGACCACAACCCCGACCTTATCCTGTCGGAGTTTGGCAACGTGGCCTTTTAACGCATCGGCGCGGTGGTCCTGTGGGGCTGCCGCGCCGTTTGTTTGCCTTATGCCGCGCGAGCGGCTATCATACCCACCGTCGTCTCAAGACCGGGGCGTCCGAGCAGTTCGGGTCCGATATCCTGCTCGTTAAACCTAAAACCAAAGGAGTACATAATGATCAAGAAGGTCATGGAGGACTACAAGGTCCTGCTGCGGAGCATTCCCGCGGCAACGGTTTCGCTGTTTTTCGTGAGCGTCATCATGATGAACCTGCTGGCCAACAAGGAGCTCATCAGCCTGCCGTATCTGGCACTCGATTGCGGCTTTGTGGTGAGCTGGGTTTCGTTTTTGTGCCAGGACATGATTTGCAAGCGCTTTGGCGCCAAGGCATCCATCAAAATCTCTATCCTCGCGCTGCTGGTTAACCTCGCCGTGAGCCTGTGCTTTTGGGCATGTTCGCTCACGCCCGGCATGTGGGGCGCCTACTACGACACGGGCATGATCGAGGTCAACACCGCCCTTAACGCCACCATCGGCGGCACCTGGTACGTGGTGCTGGGCTCTTCGCTGGCAATGCTCGTTTCTGCCGTGGTTAACTCCACGCTCAACCAGTCGCTCGGCCGCATGCTCAAAAAGAATAACTTTGCGAGCTTCGCCTTCCGCTCCTATGTGTCCACGGGTGTTGGCCAGTTTATCGACAACCTGGTCTTTGCCATTGTGGTGAGCCACACGTTCTTTGGTTGGACCTGGGTGCAGGTCCTTATGTGCTCGCTGACCGGCGCTGTTGCCGAGCTGCTGTGCGAGGTTTTCCTGAGCCCCGTGGGCTACAAGGTCGTGCGCGGCTGGGAGCGCGAGAATGTGGGCTCCGAGTACCTCGAGCGCCACGCAACCGCCTAAGGAGCAAGTATGCGGGTTTTGATCACGGGCGCTTCGGGCGGTATCGGAACCGCATGCGTGCAGCGCTTTTTGGACGAGGGCCACGAGGTCGTGGGCTTCGATCTGCTGCCGGCGACGGTCGAACACGAGCGCTACCGCCATCTGATCGTAGATGTTCGCGAGCCGGACTCGTTTCCAGGCGACCTTGAACCCCAGGTAATCGTGAATGTTGCCGGTACGCAGGATTCGGCTGACGACATCGCCGCCAACCTGTATGGCACCATCAACGTGACCGAGCGCTACGCCTTTGCGGGGGAGGGGCTTGCCGCCAAGCCGGAGCCGGCTATCAAATCCGTGGTCAATGTGGGGTCGGCGAGCGGGCATACGGGATCGGAGTTTCCCGACTATGCCGCCAGCAAGGGCGGCGTTATCGCCTACACCAAGAACCTTGCAAACCGTCTGGCGCCGCAGGCTATCGCCAACAGTGTGGACCCGGGTGGCGTTATCACGCCGCTCAACCGTTGCGTGATGGAAGACGAACACCTGTGGAGCCAGATTATGGAGCTCACGCCGCTTAAGCGCTGGGCCACCGCCCAAGAGATTGCCGAGTGGATCTACTTTGTGGGCGTGACCAACCGGTTTATGACCGGGCAGAGTCTGCTAATCGATGGCGGCGAGGCCGGCCGCACACAATTTATTTGGCCCGAGTAGCAAAACGCGCCCGATGGAAGCCGTCGAGCGCGTTTTTGATATATCGATTTTTAGCCGAGGCAAGTCCAGTTGACGGGGGTCGAGCCGTGCTGTTCGAGTAGCCGATTGGCTGCCGAGAAGGGGCGCGACCCCATAAAGGCAGGGAGTTCTGCCGTGGCACGGTTGGCCGAAAGCGGCGAGGGGTGCGTAGAGGCCAGGCAGAACTTGCCGGTTGCCTTGCCCGCGCCGGTCGTGGCGAGCTTGCCTTCGACCATCTGCTGGGCAAAGCGACCCCATGCCAAAAAGACTACCGGCTGGGGCAGCCGACAGCAGCGTTCGATAACGTAGTCGGTGAGCGTGCTCCAGCCCAGTTTGGCGTGCGAGTTCGCGGCATGCTCGCGCACAGTGAGCGTAGTGTTGAGAAGCAGGACGCCCTGTTGTGCCCATGGCGTTAGATCTCCTGTGGCGGGAATGGGGTAGCCCAGATCGGCATTGAGTTCCTTGTAGATGTTGCGCAGGCTCGGCGGCAACTTGGTTTGCGTCGCGGGGACCGAGAACGATAACCCCATGGCCTGGTTGGGTCCGTGATAAGGGTCCTGACCTAAGATGACAACCTTGACCTGGTCGGCCGGCGTGTAGGCGAGGGCATTGAGGATGTCGTCTTGTGCCGGGTAGATAGTCTGCTCGGCACGCAAAAGGGCGATGCGCTCGAGCAGCTGGTTCGTAGTGTCACGTACCGGCTGCGGCGCATCGCCCAACCAAGTTGCTATGTTGCGGTCGCGGGTCGCGGCGTCCATGGGGCTCCTTTATGGCAGATGCTCTGTTGGCATCTATTGTAAAGGCGTCCGGAGACCTTTATGCCGCGGCTATAAAAGGTGAGGCGCTTTACGAGGCTCGCTCGGGCGCTCCTGCCATGCGGGTATGGTCGTGAGCATGCGCATGAAGTCGCGGAAGCTGCACGGTTGCCACCATGACGCCGGTGAGGATGAGGGCGGCGCCAAAGAAGGCGATGGGGCTCAGGACCTCGCCAACCAGGAAGAACGAGAAGACGGCGGAGCAGACCGGCTCGAGCGAGAAGGCGAAGCCGGTGGTCTCGGCGGGCACGTGGGGCTGTACGAGTGTCTGAGTGATAAAGCCGTAGGCGGAGCAGATGAGTGCGAGCGCGACGACAACGACGATTTCGCTGGGCGTGCCGGGAAGCGTGAAGCCGCCAAAGGTGAATGCAGCGATGCCCGAGAACAAGCCGCCGAAGCCCAGCTGCCAAATGCCCAGGGACAGCGGATCGACTTCTTCGACAAACCGCTTGGCGACAATGATGTGTCCGGCGTAGATAAAGGCGGAGAGCAGCATGATGAGCGCGCCCGGGTTCAGGCTGGTGAAGTCGGCACCCGAGAGCAGCAACATACCGCAGGTGACGATGGCCGTGCCGATGAGCACCTTGCGCTCGGGGGCGCGACGCAGCAGGGCTGCGTTGGCAAACGGCACGATCACGACCGTCAGGCTCTGCAAAAAGCCGGCAGTGGAGGCGGAGGTGAGGCTGGAGCCCAGGCACATGCAGGTGAGCTCGGTTGCCATAATGGCGCCGATGATGGCGGCGCGGACCATAAGGTCGCGGTTGATGCGCAACGCGCGCTTGTGGAAGAGCAAAAGGCAGGCCGCGAAGGCGATGATACAGCGCAGCGCAACGATGCTCGTGGCGTTCATGCTGTCCATGCCGATCTTCATGAGGGGGTACGAAAAGCCCCATGCGACGGGAACGGAAAATGAGAGCGCGATTGCTTTTTTGCGATCCATGGGACTCCTTTTGTTACAGAACGGTTTCGCAAAAAGGATTCTGCTCCCAGATTTGGATGTAGTAAAGCGAATGTATCTTCAGTATGATTAAGAAACGCTAAAGTTGGTGCGAAAAGCGCTGGCAAAACGTTTTACGGCTGCATTGATGTGGAGGCACGATGGCATCGCGGTATCAGATTGTTTGTATGGTGGTCGATCGCGGCAGTCTTAAGGGCGCGGCGGACGAGTTGGGCTATACGCAAAGTGCGGTGAGCCAGGCCGTCAAGGCGCTCGAGCGCGAGCTGGGCACCACGCTTATCGAGCGCGGAAAGCAGGGCGTTTCGCTTACGCGCGATGGCAAGCAGTATCTGCCGTACCTGCGCCAGATTGTGACCGCCGAGGCCGAGCTCGAGGGCAAGCGCCAGGAGCTGCTGGGGCTTTCGTCGACCGATATTCGCATCGCGACGTTTACCAACGTGAGCCGTACCGTGCTGCCGCGTGTGATCCGCGACTTTGGTACGCTGCACCCGGGCGTACGCTTTACCCTCAAGCAGGGCGATTACACGCGCAACGCTCAGTGGGTGCACGACGGCGTGGTGGATTTTTGCTTTACGGCGCGCGGGTTTACCGCAGGCCTCGAGAAGCGTGTGGTCTATCACGACGAGTTGGTGGCGCTGCTGCCGGCTGCGCATCCGCTGGCGGCAAAGGAAAAGGTGACGCTCGCCGACCTGGCGTCCGAGCCCTTTGTGCTGCTGGATGAGGGCGAACAGAGCCTGGTGCTCGATGCATTTGCGACACATGGGCTGTCGCCGCACGTGACGAGCGAGGTCACCGACGACTACACCATCATGGCGATGGTGGAGGAGGGTCTAGGCGTGAGCATGCTCTACCGTCGTACTGTGGAGGGCATGCGAGCCGATATTCGCGTGCGGCCCATCGTGCACGCTCCCTCGCGTGACGTAGTGGCAGCCTGGCGCAGCTGGGATACCATGCCCATCGCCACGAGGCGCTTTATCGACTATATGAGCTCGCATATTGTCAATTAATGACTGGCGTGGCTTTGAGTGCGGTGTTTAGCGGGCTGTCGCTTTGGCTTGGGTGGCGCGATAGGTGCGTGCCGGGTGGCAAAGTAGTACCGCCACGACCATAAAGAACGCCGTGGTGCCCAGGCTGATGGGGTAGACCATCATGATGTTCGCAAAGGTGCGGAAGTGCGGGAACATGCAGAACACCCAATAGAAGCGGATGCCGCAGACGCAGATCATGGTGATGAGGGCGGGCGTGAGCGAGATACCAAAGCCGCGCAGGTAGCCGGACATGTTTTCGTAGAACATGCTAAAGGCGTACGCCGGGAAGATCGAACACACGCGGATATAGCCGATCGAGACGATGTTGGGATCGCTGTTGAACAGCGACAAGATCTCGCCTCCCAGGCCGACAATAACGATGATCGTGGTGAGTGCAACGATACCGCCTTCGACCAGGCAGACCTTGAGCGTTTTGGTGCAGCGGTCGATCTGGCGGGCACCGTGGTTTTGTCCCACAAAGGTGGTGCAAGCCTGGCTAAAGCTGTTGAGCAGGTTGTAGCATACGTACTCCAAGCTCATAGCGGCGCTCGATGCCGCCATGACCTCGGTGCCCAGGCTGTTGATAGCAGACTGGATGATGATGTTGGCGACGGCAAAGACGGCGCTCTGGATGCCGGCGGGCAGGCCGATCTTGACGATGCGCTTGAGGGCGACGGGGTCGATAGCCAGGTCGCGCGGGGTGACGCGGACGACGGAGTCGGTCTTGAGCAGGCGAATAAAGAGCGTAGCGGCGCTGACGGTGTAGGCGATGGCGGTGGCGATGGCGACGCCCGCGACGCCCCAGTGGAGTACGGGGACAAAGATGAGGTCCAGGCCAATGTTGAGGACGGTGGACACGGCAAGCGCCTGCAGCGGCATGCGGGTGATGCCGACGGAGCGGAAAATCGCGGCCTCAAAGTTGTAGAGCAAAATCGAGGGCATGCTCAGCAAAAAGACGCGTAGATAGAGTGAAGCGAGCGGCATGGTCTCGGCGGGAACGTTGAGCGCGGCGAGCATGGGCTCGGCAAAGACCTCGCCCAGGGCGATGACGACAAAGCCCACGAGCGCCATTAAAATCGAGGTATGGACGGCGCGTTTGACCATGTTCTGATCGTTGCGGCCGATGGCGTTGGCGATGACCACGTTGGAGCCAAGCGACATGCCAATAAACAGGTTGAGCATAAGACTGGTAAGCGGAACATTGGAGCCGACCGCTGCCATGGCGAGGGTTCCCTGGTCGCCCGAGAAGTTACCGATGATGACCGTGGCGATGAGGTTCGACAGCTGCTCCAAGATGCTCGTGGCGGCCACGGGGAAGGCGAACAGGGGAACATTGCGCCACAGCGATCCGGTGGTCATGTCAATGTGCTTAGATGCGGTATCAGCCATACGCTCTCAATCTCTAACATGCTCTTTCGTGCTCATTTGCGCAGACGATGATACTCCTAATCGACTAGTCATTGGGGACGTTCTTAAACGACTAGTCATTTAAGAACGTCCCCAATGACTAGGCGGGGAAGGCGTGCGACAATGGTGGGCGTTGTGTTGTTCGCGCTAAGGAGTTGCCATGTTGTTGTGTCCCGTTTGCCATGAGCCGTTGGTGGACGACGAGCGCGGTGCTGCATGTGCGGGCGGACACCGGTTTGACCGTGCGCGCGAGGGCTATCTATATCTACTGCGCTCGTCCAAGAGCGGCGACTCCATGGGCGATCCCAAGTCACAGGCGCGCAGCCGTCGCGACTTTCTGAACCGCGGTTACTATGCGCCGTTGCGCGATACGATGGTCGAGCTCGTGTGCAAGCAGGTGTCTGAGCGCGCCGCGTTTACGAAAGATCCCATGACGCTGCTCGATATTTGCTGCGGTGAGGGCTACTACACCAGCGCCATGGGCGCGGTGCCGGGCGTGGATGCTTACGGTTTCGACTTGGGCAAAGAGATGGTTCGCCTGGCCGCCAAGCGCGGCGATGCGACCTATTTTGTGGCCAATATGAAGGATGTCCCCGTGGCCGATGGCGCCTTCGATATGGTGACCGAACTCTTTGCTCCCTTTAACGAGCGCGAGTTTGCCCGCGTGCTGGCGCCAGAGGGTTCACTCTATACCGTGGTACCGGGTGCTCGTCATCTCTTTGGGCTCAAAGAGGTGCTCTACGACACGCCGTACCTTAACGATGAGAAGCTGCCGAAGACCACCGAGCTCGAGTTAGTCGGAACGCAGCGGGTGTCTGCGAATATTACGCTTAAGACCCAGGCCGACATCGAGGCGGTGTTCCAGATGACACCGTACTACTACCGCACGCGCCCCGCCGACAAAGAGCGCCTGGCAAACCTCGATACCCTTCAGACTGACATCGACTTCATCATCGCCGAGTACCGCCACAGCTAACAACCTGCCAAAAAGGGACAGGTTTATTTTGGTAGGTTTTATCTGGGCAAACGTAAAGGGCCGACCGCGGAGATGCGCGATCGGCCCTTTTTAGTTGCTTGGCTGCAGAGGTTATGAGAAGCGAGCGCTTATAGGCGGTCCTTGTTCTCGGCTTTAACGGCGTGTGCCTGCTGAACAAAGAACAGGTCGTAGACCACGATGACAAAGGCGCCAAAGTTGATGGCGTCGCCGCCAAACGCGGGAAGCGTGAGCACCGCTTGGGCAAGCGTGGCGACCGCGGCAACAATACCGAGCTTAAACGCGCCGTCCACCTGCGAAGGCTTGTTGGCGCCCTTGATACCGGCGACGCCTGCGGCAAGGTCGACGAGACCCTTGGCGATAAGCACGACCGCCGCGAGCGTGGCGTACGAACCGTACGTGGAATCGAGACCGCCCGTGGCGATACCGACGCCGGCGGTGACGAGGCTGGCGATGCCCAAAACAAAGTAGATGAGAGCAAGGATTTTGAGAGTCTTGCGAGTGAAGCTCATGGCTGGTCCTTTCGATACGAGTACGCCAACTTGGCGCACCCAATGTACTGCACATATGGTGAAGCACATTGTAGTTCAACGCAGCGATGCATGCGCCTGAAAGCGCTTTGAGCCCGCGCGGCCCAACCCAACCTTTCAAAAGGGAAAGCTGGACGTAAGCCAAATCGATGGCAGCTCATGTGCGGCGCTGAGATGATGAGGCCGTAACAAGGAGCTGGTCTCAAGGAGGAGCCATGATGTACGGAGCAGGGCAAGTGCGTGAGCCGCGGTCGTTGGGAAGGCGCATGGGTGATTCCGTGATCGCTGCTGTGTGCACGGGATTGATGGCGGTGCTTTGCATTGGGATGCTGTGGGCCATGTCGCATGTGGGACAATAGCGGACGGTTGGGTGCCGACATAAACGGTGCCCTGCGTATTCGTTTTGCTTGTTAAGGAGTGTCCATGGGCGTCGTCGATCCCTTATCTGTTGCTCGGGCCGCGGGGCTTGAGCTGATCGGGAAGCCCGAGGGCCTCACGCTCACCGACGGCACGATGGAGCTGCGCGCCGATTTTGGCCGCATGCTGCCGCGACTCAAGCAGGGCCGTCTGCAGCAAGAGCTGTTGGTAAAGGCTGCGCGCACAAAGGGCATCGAGCGACCATGGGCAATTGACGCTACGGCAGGCTTTGGCGAGGATTCGCTGCTGTTGGCGGCCGCGGGCTTTACCGTCGATCTGTATGAGCAGGACTGCGTGATCGCGGCGCTCCTCAAGGATGCCTTGGATCGCGCGGCGGATGATCCGGCGCTTGCGGCTGCCGTGGCACGCATGTGCTTACATGCGGGCGAGGACAGCATTGCGGGCCTTCGTCAAACCGTCGAGCTGGTCGAGCAGGGCGAGCTCGCAGCACCCGACGTGGTGTACCTGGATCCCATGTTTCCCGAGCGCACCAAGAGTGCAGCGGTCAAAAAGAAGTTCCAGCTCCTACATCATCTGGAGCAGCCATGCGCCGACGAGGAATCGCTGGTCGAGGCGGCGCTTGCTGTGCATCCGCGCAAGGTCGTTATCAAGCGGCCGGTAAAGGGCCCGCTGCTTGCCGGCGTTAAGCCGAGCTATCAACTTGCGGGCAAGGCCGTTCGCTACGATGTTTTGGTGCCGCCGCGCCCGTAGCTTGTGTGCGATGGCTGGCGCTCCGTCAGTGCCGTGCCAATGTGGGGTCTATTTCCAAGGGTGCGACGTCAAATGCCAGCCGCCGCAGTATTCGCATTTGTAGCAGGCCAAGCCACGCCGCCCGCGGTTTTCACATTCGGCCATAACAGCCTCGGCCTCGACGCGCGTGTCGTAACGGTTTTTGCGCTCGCACGACTTGTAGCGCCAGGCCTCATCGCGCTCGGCGTCCAGGGCGTCGCGGCGCTCGTCTTCGCGCGCAAACAGGTCACTCATATCGCCGCCCGTGGCAGCGCCTAAAAACTCGCTTTTGGCTTTTGACCAAGCGGCTCGCTTTTTGCTCCCCATCTGCTTCGCGCCCCTCTCCAAACGTTGGTATCATTGCTCAATCAAAGTGATACCAATAAACGTGAGGTCGCCGCGTGATGATCAGAAAAACCCTCGATACCGACATTCCCGCCGTCATGGCTATCTATGACGCGGCCCGCGCCTTTATGCGCGCGCATGGCAACGCCACACAGTGGCCCGAGGGCACGCCTTCTGCCGAGCAACTGGCTGCCGATATCGCCGCCGGTGGCAGCTATGTGTGCGAAGTCGATGGCCGCGTGGTGGCGACGTTTGCCTTTTTGCCGGGCCCGGACGAGTGCTATGACGTAATTGAGGATGGTCAATGGCGCAGCGACACTCCGTACGCCGTGCTGCACCGTGTGGCGTCCGATGGCACCGTGCACGGTATCGCGGCTGCGATGTTTGCCTTTGCCAAGGAACGTGCCGATCACCTGCGCATCGACACGCATCAGGACAACCTGCTCATGCAGGGTGCCATCTTAAAGGCTGGCTTTGAGCGCTCCGGTATCGTCTGTGTGTCCGACGGCACGGTGCGTGTCGCGTTCGATTGGCTACGCGAGGCATAAGAGCGAGGACGCGTATCAATAATTCGTGCGAACGAAAATGGTCCCACCCGGGGCTATTTTCGTTCGCTGTGCTGTTTTGAAAGCCGGCTTTCGCAAGGCGCGAACCTACGAAAATCGCCGCGCGGCAACGCGGAGCGATGAGCTCGGTCGGGGGATAGGGCCCGCTTCGCCCGCCGGCCCGTAAATTGTATCATCCAGTGTGGAGCGTGAACGCCCGTTGCCGCGTGCGATGGGCTTGCAATAAGAGGAGAGCCATGTCGAAACAAGCGGTCGTTGGAATTGTGGCGCATGTCGATGCCGGCAAGACCACGTTGGCCGAGGCCATGCTGTTCAACGCTGGTCGCATTCGCAAGCGCGGCCGCGTGGACGATGGCGATTCGCATCTGGATACGAACGAGATTGAGCGCGAGCGTGGCATCACGATTTTCTCATCGCAGGCCGTGCTCGACCATGGCGATACCCACGTCATGCTCGTGGATGCGCCGGGGCATGTCGATTTTTCTGCTGAGGCGGAGCGCACGCTGCGCGCACTCGACTATGCGATTTTGGTTGTGGGCGCCAACGATGGCGTGCAGGGGCATACCGAAACCCTGTGGCGCCTGCTTGCGCGCTATGACATTCCGACGTTCATCTATATCAACAAAATTGATTTGGAGAATCCCGGCCGCGATGTTTTGCTGGCGCAGCTTGGGCAACGTCTTTCCGAGGGCTGCCTGGATGCCAACGAACTGTTGGCGGGCGGCACCGTTCAGGAGGACGCTGCTGCGTTGGACGAGGCGGCGCTCGAGGAGTTTCTTGAGGCGGGTGAGCTTTCCGCCGCGACGCTGTCGCGCATGGTTGCCGAGCGCAAGCTCTTTCCTTGCTTTGCCGGATCGGCGCTCAAGGACCAAGGCGTGGACGAACTGTTGGATGGCATATGCGCGCTGATACGCGAACAGGCATGGCACCCGGAGTTTGCCGCGCGCGTCTATCGTGTCAGCCGCGGGGATCGCGGTGAGCGCTTGGCTTGGGTTAAAGTGACTGGCGGCACGCTGCGTGCCAAACAGGTGATTAACGGACGCTCCGGTGCCGAGGCATGGGAGCAAAAGGTCGACCAGGTACGCATCTATAACGGCGAAAAGTATGAGCTTGCCCAGGAAGTTGCCGCTGGCGGTATTTGTGCCGTGACGGGTCTTGCGCACGTTCGCCCGGGGACGTCCTGGGCGCAGAGCCCGCGGGCGATGCGCCCGTCATTGCGCCAGTTCTCACCTATACGGTGCTTCCGGGCGAACACGATGTCCACGCGGTGTTCAAAGCACTGACAGAGTTAGCGGACGAAGATCCTATGCTCGGCGTAAGCTGGAATACTCATCTGGAGCAGATTCACCTGCAGCTGATGGGCGCCGTGCAACTCGAGGTCGAGCAGCGGGTGTTGGCAGATCGTTTTGGCCTTTCGATTGCGTTTGAGCCCGGCGGCATTCTCTATAAGGAGACTATTTCGCAGCCGGTCGAGGGCGTGGGCCACTTTGAGCCGCTGCGCCACTATGCCGAGGTACATCTGCGTTTGGAGCCGTTACCGGCGGGCTCGGGCGTGCAATTTGGCACCGTGACCTCGACTGACGAGCTCGACTTGAACTGGCAGCGTCTGGCGCTCACCAACGCCATGGAGCGCGATCACCTGGGCGTGCTG
>CABUMU010000014.1 GCA_902492855.1 uncultured Collinsella sp.
CCGGTCTTCTTTCTGCGCTGATCTTTATCGCTCCCGATGGATCCATGGGCAACTTCGTACTGGCGTGCGTTGTCGCCGTCATCGCCATCGTTGTCTCGTTCATCGCTGCACGCGTGATCATCAAGAAGAATCCCAACTATATTGAGTAGATGCCCGCTGCTTGCATTGGGGACATCCTCGGCAGACCATTAGCAAGAACCCAAGAAGTCCCTTAGGAGCTCGATTAATCCATTCGGATTCCTCAGGCACAAACGACCCCGATTCCACAATGAAATCGGGGTCGTTGTTTCTAAAGCCTTCGATAGACAATCGGTGTTTACCTTAGCTCCCTATCCAAGTTAATTATCCACGCTCGTTCTCCGGTCGGAAGATTTTCTTCTCTCGCGTGTCCAGAAATCCACGCTCGAGCAGAACATCCAGGTCCGCACCCGCCCTTGTCTCGATCTGTAACAGCAAGAGGCCTATTCCGCTTCTACATGTTACAGATCAAGATATTCCTAAAACACCCTAAGTTTCATCTCAATCTGTAACAGTTAGATGCCAAATATCGGTCTTGGTGTTACAGATTTAGACAAACTGGAGGACGAGACAAACCGAAAACGGAATGGGCGCTGACCCGATGGCGCACCACCTAAATAGAAACGGGCCCTGTCCCACAAGGGAACAGAGCCCGAAACTCTCATGGAGCCAGTGACAGGAATCGAACCTGCAACCCACTGATTACAAATCAGTTGCGCTACCGTTGCGCCACACTGGCACACTTGGCGCTTTCGCGCGAAGCCTGTTAAGGATAAAGGAATTGCGGACGGGGCGCAACAGGCCACACGGCGTTATACAAATATGCAAAATCCAGCAACAACAGGTACCAGCCCCGTTCATTTCTGTCGGTTCGCCCTCAATCTCAAAACCCTTCGCCAGAACGAATAGTTTTAATTACAATTGCTATATATAAAACTATTCGTTCTGGCGAAGGGTTTCGCGATGTTGACTACAAAGGAAGCAGCCGAGCTGCTCGGCATCACTCCGCGCAGGGTGCAGGAGCTCATAAAAAACGGAGCACTTGAGGCCCGCAAGGCTTCTGGTGTATGGCTCATCGACAAAGACAGCGTCGACACGCGACTCCGCTCCGCAACCAAAAGAGGGGGACGGCCTCGTCGTGGACATGGGAAAAGCGAAATCGCATTTACCCTCATGAACCGCACGCACGAAGTCGCCCAGCTGGTCTACAGCAGATCACGGAAAGACTTCACCCACATCGGCGCCGACGTCGATCGTGCCCACGCCCCTATTGGAGTTTTTGCTCCCAGCAAACCTGTATCGCTCGACTCCTTCCGCATCTGGTGGCGCGGCCGCGGTATCCCGCTCGCACGCATTGGGCTAGCCTCCCTGCTTGCAGAAGCCGCAGTCGATGTTCCCGATGAACTCGTACAGCGAAATCTTGGCCTCTCCTTATCCGACCAGTATTGGATTAGGCCCCAAGACTCCGGTCTCGCGTGGAAAGATATCAATTTCTTCAATAATGCTTTTGATGACGTCTCGCTAACCATTGCACCCTTCGCCCCAGAGGGCAAGGCAGCTGCTGCCAAGCCCGACAACACCTCGGACGGCAATCTTCAAAAGTACTGGACATGCGAGGGTGACCGTCGAATCCTCCACAAGGCAGGTGCGCATCTAAACCAGGAACCCTATAACGAGATGGTGGCGACCGCACTCCACCGTCGCATCCTAAACGCCTGCGATTATGTGCCTTACTCGCTCGAAGGCGCGGGTACTTCCGCCTTGAGCACATGCAATGTCTTCTTAACTGACGAAGAAGAATATGTCCCTGCGTTCTATGTAAACCAGCATGCAAATGCAGACGAGCGACTAACCGATTACGAACGGTATGTAGCAAACTGCGAAGAGCTTGGAGCGACAGATATAAAAGACGCCCTTGACCGCATGATCGTGTGCGACGACATCATCGCCAACTATGACCGCCATTGGCGTAACTTTGGCCTTGTGCGAAACGTAAACACGCTAGCCTGCAGACCAGCCCCCATCTTCGATTCGGGCTCATCACTCTGGTGCAACATATCACTAGAAGAGCTTAGGGCGGGAGAGCACAGTTTTACCAGCGCACAATTTCATTCAAGCCCCGCCAAACAAATGTTGCTCGTCGAGGACATGGGCTGGTTTGACGGCGACAAACTCGAAGGCTTCGTTGACGAGGTAATCGAGATTCTGTCCAGAAACGACGCGCTCACGGCAAGGCTGCCATATCTAAAAGAGGCGCTTACATGGCGCCTCCGTAGAATGATCGACATCGCTGAATGGAGTTAGCGAGACAGCGTCGCGCCGTCAGCTCCCCTACCGTCCGCGCAGGGCCTTGAGCTTGGCCAGGGCATCGGGGCTCAGGCGGCTGCCCAGGGTCATCTTGATCTGCGGAGCTTCCTCTGCCTCGTGAACGTCGTTATCGATCTGTTTGATCTCGTCCACCAGCATACGGCTCGAGATGCGCGTAACGCCCTTGCCCATGACGACGGCCTGGATCGTGCCGTCACTCGATACCACGGAGCACGCGCGGCCTTCCTCGCGTGCCTCGATACAGAGCTTCTGCACCACGGTATCGGCAGAGACGCCCGTCGGCGAAAACTCGATGCGCACGCCACGGGCCGGCAGATTGGGGCGCTCGCTGGAGATATTGCCCGCGCCGTCAAACACGATTACGGCCTCGTAGCGGCCTTGGGCAAACGCGGCAACGTCGTTGATGAGGGCAGTGCGCGCCATATCGTGAACGTCGCTGGAATACGGATCGTCGGAATGGTCGTACACGAGCTTTTCGTAGCGCGGCGTGCAGTGGATCACGTTGTAACCGTCGACCACCAGCAGCTCGGGCTTGTTGGAGTGCACCGTCGAGACTGGGTCGGCGATAGCCTGCGCAAACGCATTGCCGCCCACGCCATAGGTCGCAGCCGAAACAATCGGCTTGGCCGAGCCCTCGCCAAAGCGCTTGGCCTTGGACTTGGCGCGGTTCTTCTTGGACATGCGCTACTCCTCCCCCATGAGCTCGCCGGCATTGCGGCGCAGCCACTCAAAGCACAGCGCCGTTGTCGCCTGGGCAACATTGAGGCTCTCGGTCATGCCGCGCTGGGGAAGCTTGGTCAAAAAGTCGCATTTCTCAAGCACCAGGCGCGAGATGCCGTCGCCCTCGGAGCCCATGACGAGCGCCACGCGGCCCTCGAAAGGAGCATCCCAGCAACTGCCTTCGGCGTGCTCGGAAGCACCGCCCACCCAAAAACCAGCGGCCTTAAAATCGTCGAGCGCACGGGCGATATTGGGAACCTGCGCGATAGGCAGATGCATGACGGCACCGGCTGAGGTCTTATAGCTGCCCACGGTCACGCCGGCGGCACGCTTATTGGCAATGACGACGCCCGCCGCGCCCACAACCTCGGCGGAGCGCACGATGGCGCCAAAGTTGCCGTCGTCAGTCACGTGGTCGAGCACCACGACAAGTGCCGGGCCCTCGCCTGCGCGGTCGAGGATATCGGCGACATCGGCATAGGGGAAGTTGCCAACCTCGAGCGCAATGCCCTGGTGAGCGCCATGGCTCGACAGTGCGTCGAGCTGCGCGCGCGGCACATACTTAATGCGGACACCCGCGGCGTTGAGGTCGTCGACCAGGCGCGACAGGGCGGCATCGCGCTCCCCGCCCTCGGCGATGAGCGCGCACTTGACGGGAAAACCAGTGCGCAGCGCCTCGGCGGCAGCACGTCGTCCCTCGATAAACTCACCCTTGGGAGCCTGGACAGCGTCGCGGTTGCGATCGCGCTGCGGACGTGCGACCTGGTTGCGATCGCGCTGGCCCTTGGGAGCGGCAGCGCGGTCATTGCGGCGAATCGGACGCGAGCCAGAAGCAGCCTGCTTGCCGCCACGAGGCGCACGCTTGCGATTGTCGGCCATAAAGTGACCTCCTAAATACAACTATCAAACGAAACAAAATAAACGACCGCCCATGAATATTAATTCGGGCGGTCGGTACGGGTTTTCCAAGTGCCCGAGATTGCCGTGAAAGAGGAGCGACGCGTACTTGAGTACGCGAGCGACGGTTTGAACGGCAAGGTCGGGTGCTTGGGAAACCCGCGGGGATTAGAGAGATTTGATACGAGTGCCGGCGGCGGTATCCTCGATCGTCAGGCCCAAGTCCTTGAGCTGATCGCGGATGGCGTCTGCCAGATCCCAGTTCTTGGCGGCACGTGCCTCGGCGCGAGCCTCGAGAATCTTGGCAGCAGCCTCGTCCACATCGTCACCCGTGTAGGCAACCAGACCGGCGGCAACGCCCAGCAGTCCCAGCGGCAGCTCGACCTTGGGCTCGGGAAGCTCAACGCCAAACGTATCGAGTAGCTCGACCAGCGTATCGGCGGCAGCAAGCGCGGCGGCCTTGTTGGCAGCATCGCCCGCCTGCTCCAGATACTGATTGCACTCGGTCACAAAGCCAAAGACGGCACCCATAGCACCTGCGGTGTTGAAGTCGTCGTCCATGCACTCCTTAAAGGCGGCACGAGTCTCAGCGGCCTTGGCGGCAAACGCCTCGGCGGCAGCCGCATCGGCATCGGCCGTCGCGTGGTTCGCGGCCCAGCGCAGGTTCTCGACCGTACCGGCGATACGCGTGAGCGAGTTCTCGGCGCCCTCCAAGCGCTCCCAAGAGAAGTCGAGCGGTGAGCGATAGCTCGTCTGCAGCATCAGCAGGCGCAGGGCCGCGGCAGAGTGCTGCTCGAGCACCTCGGCCAGCGTAAAGAAGTTACCGAGCGACTTGGACATCTTCTCGCCGTCGACCAGCAGCATGCCCGTGTGCATCCAGGTGTTGGAGAAGCCCTGGTGCCAGGCGCAGGTGGCCTGAGCGCACTCGTTCTCGTGATGCGGGAAGGCAAGATCGGAGCCGCCGCCGTGGATGTCGATCGGAGTGCCCAGGTAGCGATGCACCATGGCGGCGCACTCGGTGTGCCAACCGGGACGGCCCTCGCCCCAGGGGCTCGGCCAGCTGGGCTCGCCCGGCTTGGCGGCCTTCCACAGGGCAAAGTCGAGCGGATCGTTCTTGTCCTCGTTCTCCTCGATGCGTGCGCCAACCATAAGGTCGTCGATGTTGCGGCCCGAGACCTGACCATAGTTGGGATCGCTGCGCACGGCAAAGTACACATCGCCGTTATCGGCTGCGTAAGCGTGGCCCTGCTCGATAAGCGTCTTGATCATGGCGATCATGGGGCCGATCTCCTTGGTGGCGCGGGGGCGCACATCGGGATCGAGCACGTTGGCGGCGCGCATGACGCCGATGAACTTGTCGGAGAACTCCGTCGCGACCTCGGCGGCCGTACGGCCCTGCTCGTTGGCGCGCTTGATGATCTTGTCGTCGACATCGGTGAGGTTCTGGGCGAACGTGACCTCGTAACCGCTCGCGATGAGCCAGCGGCGAATCACGTCAAAGCTGATGAACGTACGGGCGTTGCCGATGTGGATGTTGTCGTAGACCGTGGGGCCGCACACGTACATGCGGACCTTGCCGGACTCGATGGGCTGGAACTCTTCCTTTTTATGGGTAGCGCTGTTGTAGATACGCATTCGTTACTCCTTAACGGTTTTCTGTAGCAGGCAGACGGCCCAGGCGCCGATTCCCTCGCCCTGGCCTTCCCAACCGAGCTTTTCGGTCGTAGTGGCGGCGACGCCCACGTTTTCGACGTCAACGCCCAGGGCATGGGCAAGGTTGGCGCGCATGGCATCGCGGTGCGGGGTGATCTTGGGTTGCTGACAGGCAATGGTGCAATCGGCATCGACAAACTCAAAGCCCAGCTCGCGCGCATAGTCCATCACGCGAGCGAGCAGCACCATCGAATCGGCACCCTCATAGGCGGGGTCGGTATCGGGGAATAGCTTGCCGATGTCTCCCCCGCGGCAGGCACCCAGAATGGCGTCGGCCAAGGCGTGCGCGAGCACATCGGCATCCGAGTGGCCCAGCAGGCCGCGCTCGTAGGGAATGTCGACACCGCCGATGATACATCGACGCCCCTCCACCAGACGGTGGACGTCGTAGCCATGGCCAATGCGCAGGTTACTGAACATGGGGAAGGTCCTCTCCCTCGGCCATGCGGCCAAGCAGAATCGCGGTTACGGGACGCAAGTCCTCGGGCACCGTCACCTTAAGGTTATCGCGCGGGCTCTGGACGCAGCGGACGCGCCCACCCATGCGCTCGACCAGCGACGAATCATCGGTGCCGATAAAGCCCTCGGCAATGGCTGCAGCGTGGGCGCGCTTCATAGCATCGACGCTAAAGATCTGCGGCGTCTGCGCGGCCCAATAGAGCTCACGCGGCGGCGTCTCGACGATATTATCGCCGTCGACGATCTTAAGCGTGTCGATCGCAGGCTGGCCGCACACGACACCGTCGAGCGAGCGGTCGCTCACGAGCACGTCGATAGCGTGGTCGATGGCCTCGGTCGTAATGAGCGGACGGGCGCCGTCGTGGATAGCGACATATTCGAAACCCGCCGGAACCGCATGCACGCCGGCACGGGTGGAATCCTGACGGGTATCGCCGGCATCGACAAAGCTGATGGGCGTGCTATACGAATACGGGTCGATGGCCAGGCGGCGCATCTCGGCACGGCGCTCGGCAGGACACACCACCACGATGTGGCCGACCTTGTCGCTCCGATCGAACGCGCGGATGGACCAGCTCATGAGCGGACGGCCCGCCACGTTAACGAGCTGCTTGCCGCCGGGATTTCCAAAGCGCTGACCGCTGCCGCCGGCAACGACCACGGCGCATACGGGCGCCATTATGCGTTCCCTTGTTTGGTGCCCTTCATGCGGTACAGGGAGTCCGCAAGAATGGCAGGGTTGTTGACGCCAAAGTCGCCCAGGCGCTCCGGATCCTCGCTGATGTCATCCATGAGCTCCTGCAGCGAGCCGTACTCGTCGACGATCTTCTCGGCCACGCCGTCGCGCACGACGGACACGCGCGAAAGCGTGCGCAGGCCCAGCGGCGTCATGACGGAGTCCTCGTCCAGGTCGTCATAGCCCAGAACTGCCGCCACGTGCTGCGGGTCGGACAGGTCCTTAGGCGTCATGCGGCTCAGCTCGGCGCGGATCTTCTCGGCGTTGGCCTCAGAGGAATCGCTTGCGTAGTCGCGGATCATCAAGTCGTATTCGGTATCCATGCTGGAGCCCGCGAGCTGCTCGAGCTGCATCTGCACGAGCTTGCCCTGATTACCCAGCTTGACAATGCAATCCTTAAGCTCGGTCTTTGCCTGCTGCATGATCTCGAAGCTCGAGAAGATGCCGGTGATGTCGGCGAGCGTGACGTAGTCGTCCAGCTCGAGTGCCGTCAGGCGCAGCAGGGAGCGATCGAGCGATTGACGGGTGGTCTGGAGCGTGGCGACGAGCTGATTGACCGAGCTCATGATGGTGGTGACGGGCTGAATCTCGTAGCTCTTGCCGTGAACGTACACGTTAACGACGGCACGACGGGCCGAGACCGAGATCACGATGGCGTCCGTGAGCACCGACATGCGAGCGGCGGTACGGTGACGCATGCCCGTCTCGCTCGTGGCAAGCGAGGGATCGGGATTGAGGTGGAAGTTGGCGCGCAGTATCTGGGTGAGGTCGCCGTCGATGACGATGGCACCGTCCATCTTGGAGAGCTCGAACAGACGGTTCGAGGTGAACGAAATGTTGAGCGGAAAGCCGTCGTTACCGGCAGCGAGCACGTTTTCGGTGTCGCCGACGCAGATAAGGGCGCCCAGGTGACCGGCGATGATCATGTCGAGGGCGGTGCGGATCGGCTGACCAGGTGCCGTCAGGCGGATTGCCTGTTCCATACGCTTTTGCAGCTCGTTCTTATCCAAGGCATCGCTCCCATCGTATACGCTCCATAAACGCTAAGTAGTTTCTCACGGTTTGTCCCTGCGGCGCTTGCGAAATCCGATGCTTACAGAATGAGCGAACACCGCTGAGAGCCCAACCCAAATGAGCTACTTGTTGTGGTAGCATCGGGATTCACATGAATGAGGGAGTAGTCGCGTGACCGGGTTCGCCTCCGGTGGCGCGGCAAGTCAACATACTGGCCGAAACGGTCTGGCTTGCCTTAATGAACGAGACTCGTGGTTGTGCGCGCAGCGCGTACGCCACGGGTCTTTTTTGTTATTCCCCCAAGAGGTACACGCGGGCCCGCCCGCAGAGAGGGAGCCAGACTATGGGACTCGCAGAGCTCGTGCTGCTCGTCGTTGGCCTTTCGATGGACGCCTTTGCCGTTTCCATCTGCAAGGGTCTCGGCATGAAAAAGATCAACCTTAAGGTCGCCGTAGTGCTCGGCCTGTTCTTTGGCGGCTTTCAGGCCGGCATGCCCGTAATCGGATGGGCGCTTGGCAGCCAGTTTATGGGCATCATCGGCCCCATCGACCACTGGATCGCCTTTATCCTGCTCGCCTTCATCGGCGGCAAAATGCTGTGGGAGGCCTTTATCGAGGACGAGGATGAAGGCGACGGCAAGGATGCCGAAAAGATTGACCTGGGCGAGTACCTGATCCTCGCCATCGCCACCTCAATCGACGCCTTAGCCGTGGGCATCTCATTTGCCGCGCTCTCGGTCGACATCGTGCCCGCTGTATCGCTTATAGGCATCACAACGTTTATCTTCTCCGTCGCCGGCGTGGCGATTGGCCACACCTTTGGCGCGCGCTACGAAAAGCCCGCCACCATCGTGGGCGGCGTTGTGCTTATCCTTATCGGGCTTAAGATCTTGCTGGAGCACCTGGGGATTTTGGTGCTGTAAAACACCCTTCAAAACTAAACGTCCGGGCAAGGCCTCATGCAGAGTTTTGCATGAAGCCTTTTCATGCAGACTTTTGCATGTCATACTAGGATGCAAAAGTCTGCACGTTAGGAGATCGCCGTGGATACCCTTCCCATCACCACACCGCGCCAAGCTGGCATCTACGTGCGCCAGGCACGCGAGGCGCAGGGAATCACCCGTGCGGCCCTCGCTAAAAAAGCCGGTGTTTCGGAGCGCCTGCTCGCATCGCTCGAGCTGGGAGACGCCACGGGCATTCGACTCGACAAGTTGCTGACCGTCTTTAACGCACTCGGCATAGGTCTCTTCGCGCAAAGCGATAACGACTCCATCGCATCGCCCTCCGAACATCCGGCGACGATAGTGAACCTCCCTATCGCGAACTCGAATACCCTGCCAAAGCCAAGCGTAGGCAGACGACCCACTCGACAAGGAACGCCATCTTCCTATGGTGCCTTGCTGGCCCAAATCGCAGCCGAGCAAGGCCTTTCCGGCACTTCAAACCTCTCCTTTGGCTGCAAGGTTGTGAAATAAATGGCAGAGATGGAGCTCACGACCCTCATTTGTGGCGAAATCGCCGGCACTCTCCGGCAAGACGAGCATGGACTCTGCAGCTTTGCATACGCCCCAACCTATCGCGGAGCACCGTTATCGCTAACAATGCCGCTTTCCAATCGCACGTATGGCCATAACATCGTCCGCCCGTTCCTATTTGGCCTTTTGCCCGACAGTCAAGAGCAGCGTCGCGCTATTGCCACCGAGCATGATGTTGCATCCAACAACCCCGTCGCCCTCTTGTGCCATATCGGTCTTGACTGCGCGGGGGCCGTTCAGTTTTGTCGAGCCGATCAATTAGACGCCGCCCGCGGCAGGGTCTCGGCATACCGCCCGCTTACCAATTCTCAAATCGCTCACAAGCTCAAAGCAATTCGCGATGACGAAAGAGAGACATGGATGGGCTCCAACGAAAGCTGGTCCCTGGGCGGCAATCAAGGCAAATTTGCACTAGCTTGGCATGATGGCCAATGGTGCGAATGTCTAGGGTCATCCCCCACTACCCATATCTTCAAAAATGGTGTCGTTGGGTTCAAACATCAGGCCTTAAACGAATTCGTCTGCATGAAAACGGCTCGGCGTGTTGGCATTCCAACTGCCAACGTCTCCTATTACACATTTGAAGACGAAGCCGCGCTCGTCGTTGAACGGTACGACAGAGTGGTCAATAGCAGCGGAAATATCGAAAGGCTGCATCAGGAGGACTTTTGCCAGGCGCTCGGTGTATTGCCAAGCCAGAAATACACCGCCGACGGAGGACCAACTACACGAGACATCCAAGAACGACTGATTAACACAGTCCCCCACCACATGAATCTTGTGCTTTTTACCTATATGTTGTTCTATAACGCCATTATCGGAGCGCCTGACGCACACGCTAAAAACTACTCGCTCATCCTTGGCAAAGGCACAAACGCGGCACTCGCACCCATGTACGATGTCGCATCGGGCTTAGCATACGAACGTATACGGCGAAAAGCGCGCCTTGCCATGAGCGTTGGCGGCGAAAATCGTGTGGGGCGCATCGGTCCAGGCGCTATCCGCCGATACCACGGTATGGGCGACCCCGCGCTGGAGGCGGCACTCACCGATGCCGGGCTATCCGAGAAGTTTTGCTTTGCGACCATGATGGACCTCGCCTACGAGGTACCCATTTGCATGGAAGAGGTCATGGACGAATACGCCGACCTGCCCGGCATGGCGGACCTACGCGAGCATATGCTCGGCCCCGTCCGCGAAAACTGCAAGCGCACCCTCGACCTCATCAAGGCGGATATGGGCTAGACGTTCGCAATTTCCCATTTCTTAAAAGAAAGGAGGGGGCACCCGTCGCAAAAGCTCGGATGTCCCCTCTCGTAATGTCATTTGCAATCCGCTAGCACGTGGCTCGGACTGCTGCTAGCGCAACCTTTACGCGGCAAGGCGCTTGAGCACGTCGATGAGCAGCTCGTAGAAGCGCTCGGCAGAAGCAAGCTCCATGCTCTCGTCCGGAGTGTGGACATCGGAGAGCGTCGGACCCACGGCGATGGCGTCCAGGCCGTGCAGGGCCTCGGCAAACAGGCCGCACTCAAGGCCGGCGTGAATGGACTCGATGCGCAGCTCGGAGCCAAAGAGCTCGCGATAGCTCTCGACAAAGATGTCGCGGACCGGCGAATGCTCGGCATAGCTCCAGCCGGGATACTCGAACTCAAACTTGGCGTCGAAGCCCAGGACATCGGCAAGCGTCTGCAGGCGGTCCTTGAACTCGTTCTGCAGCGAGGTGATCGAGGAGCGCGGGGACAGCATGATCTTGACCTGGTCGTCAGAGGTGGTAACCACACCGATGTTGGAGGAAACCTCGACGGAGCCGTCGGTGGCGACGTTGCGGCGAATCACGCCGTTAGGGGCAAGACGCAGGGCACGGATGAGGGCAAGCGCGGACTTCTCGTCCATGGCCTCGACCTCGGCGTCGTCGGCAATCTCGACGGTGCAGGTAAAGCCGGGGTCAAAGACCTCGAGCTCGGCAGTAACGTCGGCGATGATGCCCTTTGCGATCTGGGCCGCGGCCTCGGCGGCAGCGTGGTCGGCGTAGACCAGAACAGCTTTGCACTCACGGTTGATGGCGTTGTCCTTGGTGCCGCCGTTAAAGCTAACGATGGCGGGCTCGCCGGCGACCATCAGGCGGTCGATGATGCGGGCCATGATGAGGTTGCCGTTGCCGCGCTCCAGGTGGATATCGCTGCCGGAGTGGCCGCCCAGCAGGCCGGAGATGTCGAGCGTGAGGGTGCTACCGGTCTTGTGCTCGCGCGCGATCGGGCAGGTGTAGGTAACGACGACGCCGCCGGCGCAGCTGACGGTGGCAACGCCCTCTTCCTCGGAGTCAAGGTTAATCATGGTGCGGGCGCTAATCTGGGACTTGTCGAGCGTCTCGGCGCCAACCAGGCCAGTCTCCTCGTCGGTGGTGAACACGCACTCGAGGGCCGGATGAGCAATCGAATCGTCGTTGAGCACAGTGAGCATCAGAGCGACGGCAATACCGTTGTCGGCGCCCAGAGTGGTGCCGTTAGCGGTGAGGACGCCGTCCTTGACGACCAGGTCGATACCATCAGTCGTAAAGTCGTGCTCAACGGAGCCCAGCTTGTCGCACACCATGTCGATGTGGCCCTGCAGCATCACGGTCGGGGCATTCTCGGCGCCGGCAGATGCGGGCTTGCGAATGATAACGTTGTAGACCTCGTCCTGGTACACATCGAGGCCGCGCTCCTTGGCAAACGCAACCAGGAAATCGCTGATGCCCTTCTCGTTGCCAGACCCACGGGGGATCGCGCTGACCTCCTCAAAGAAATGGAACAGCTGGGCGGGCTCGTAGCCGGTAATCTTGTAGTCCATGGTGCCTCCTTGGCGCAACTGGTTAGACAGTAAGACATGCGCCTTGTATATTCCCAGACTTTGCGTGCATAAACCAGTCGAAAACGCCGAGCGCCCTCGCATCATCGGCTAACGGTGGACCGTATAGCGTAACGGTCACAGCTTCCGCAGCTCTACAAATCGAGGCGCCCTTTCCGGAGCGCCTCGATTGCGCGTATCAAATTGTCGCCACGCCCTACAGCGCGCCGGAACCGGCTTGCATCATGCCGCCGGGACCCGAGGTCACGCCGCCGCTCACGGGCGCGGCGTTGCCGGTGTGCGGTGCCGCCGGGGCGGTATCGCCGCCGAGCGTGCCCGCCGGACGCGGTGCCGGGATCTCGCCCGTGCCGTGACTAAAGACAAACTTGCCGTCGGCCACATCGCACTGAACGGTATCGCCCTCGCCCCACTCACCGGCCAGCAGTTCCTCGGACAGCGGGTCCTCAATGAGCTTTTGGATGGCACGGCGCAGCGGACGCGCGCCATTGGTGAGGTCGGTGCCCTCGGCCACAATCTTGTCGTAGGCCGCATCGGTGAGCTTGATGTTCATGCCGTTGGCAATCAGGCGTTGACGCAGGTCGTCCACCAGCAGGTGCGCGATCTTGGTCAGATTCTCGCCCGAAAGCTTCTGGAACACCACGATGTCGTCGATACGGTTGAGCAGCTCGGGGCGGAACAGGCGCTTAAGTTCGCCCATCGCACGGCCCTTAATCTCGCTCGAGGTAAGGCCCTGCTCACCGGTGGTGCCAAAACCGACGCTCGCATCCTGCGCGATCTCGCGGGCGCCCACGTTGGACGTCATGATAATCACGGTATTGCGGAAGTCGACCGTCTTGCCCTGGCTATCAGTCAGGCGACCCTCCTCCAGCACCTGCAACAAAATGTTGAAGATGTCGGGGTGCGCCTTCTCGATCTCGTCGAACAGCACGACCGAGTACGGGTGACGACGAACGGCCTTGGTAAGCTGACCGCCCTCGTCGTGGCCCACGTAACCCGGAGGGCTACCGATGAGCTTGGAGACCTCAAACTCGCTACCGAACTCGGACATGTCGAAGCTGATGAGCGCGTCCTTGCTGCCAAAGAGGTACTCGGCGAGCGTCTTGGCGAGCTCGGTCTTGCCCGTGCCGGTGGGACCCAGGAAGATAAAGCTGCCGCCGGGGCGACGCGGATCCTTGAGCGGCGAGCGGCTGCGGCGCACGGCCTTGGCGACGGCCTCGACAGCCTCGTCCTGGCCGATGATGCGGGTCTTGAGCACGCTTTCGGTCTGCAGCAGGCGCCGGCTCTCGCTCTCGGTGAGCGAGGAAACCGGCACGCCAGAGGTCACGGACACGATGTCGGCAATCTGGGCGACGTCGATGGTGAGCGGGCTGGCGTCGAGCTCGGCGGTCCAGGCGGCCTTGGCCTCGGCGAGCTCAATCTCGGCGGCCTTCTGCTGCTCGGTGATCTCGGCGGCCTTGTTCATGTCGTCGCTCTCGGTGGCCTCCTGCGCGGCGGCCTTGAGCTCCTCTATGCGATGCTCGGCCTCGCGCACCGGCTCGGGCGCGCGGTTGGCGGCGATGCGGGCGCGGGCGCCGGCCTCGTCAATGAGGTCGATGGCCTTATCGGGCAGGAAGCGATCCTGGATGTAGCGGTTGGAGAGGTTCGCGGCGGCCTCGATAGCACCCTGCGTATAGCGCACATGGTGGTGCTCCTCGTAGCGCGGCTTGAGCGCGGTCAGGATCTTGACCGTGTCCTCGACGCTCGGCTCCTCGACATCGATGGTCTGGAAGCGACGCTCGAAGGCCGGGTCCTTGGTGAGGTACTTGCGGAACTCCTCGGCCGTGGTGGCACCGATGATCTGGAAAGCACCGCGTGCGAGAACGGGCTTGAGCATGGAGCTCGCGTCGATGGAGCCCTCGGCAGAGCCGGCACCGATGATGGTGTGCATCTCGTCAATAAACAGGATGACGTCGTCAGCCTCGGTGGCCTCCTGGATCACGTTCTTGAGGCGCTCCTCAAACTCACCGCGATACTTGGCGCCCGCGACAAGACCCGGCAGGTCGAGCGTCCAGATATTCTGGTTCATGAGGTTCTCGGGCACGTTGCCGGCTGCAATCTGCTGAGCCAGGCCCTCGACGATGGCCGTCTTGCCCACGCCGGGGTCGCCCAGAATGAGCGGGTTGTTCTTGGTGCGGCGCGAAAGAATTTCCATCATACGCTGGACTTCCTTTTCGCGACCAATTACAGGGTCGAGCTCGCCATCGCGCGCCTTTTGCGTGAGGTTGGTGGCGAACTGCTTGAGCGTATCGGTGCCGCTCCCCTTTTGCTGCGACGCGTCCGAGCCGCTAAAGAAGGGGAGGCCCGCACCGGGACGCCCGACACCGGCGCCGGCGAGCGGACGCTTCTTGTCCTGGTCCTTGGCGGTAAGTTTCTCGATAGCCTTTTTGATGGAGGCGGACGACACACCCAGGCGCATGAGGATGTCCATGGCCATGCCGTTACCCTCTTCGACGATGCCAATCAGCAAGTGCTCGGTCGACACGTAGGTCTGGTTGTTCTCACGTGCCACGCGGAAGGAGCGCTCCATCACGCTGATGACGAGCGGCGTAAAGGCAAGCTTGGCAGCCTCGGTCTCCTCGCTGGGCTCGGGAACCGTGGTCTGGACCTCCTTGAGGGTGTCCATGATGTCGTCGTAGGAGATATCAAGCGAGCGCAGCGCCTCGGCAGCGATGCCCTCGTCCTCCTTGGCGAGTGCGAGCAGCAGGTGCTCGGTGCCCACCTTATTTGAGTGCAGATCGAGCGCCTCCTGTTTGGCCATCGACATGACCTTGCGCGCTCGATCGGTAAATCTATCTAACATGCTCGTTTCCTTACATGAGTTCATCGAAATCAAAACGCCCGCCCGTCGGCGGCGCTTTTGTCTCTTTACCCACAGGTTGTCTATGTTAACAGCTGGAGGAATATCTATAAACCCGGCTCACATGAATGCAGGTTATGACCGCATCGCGGGACTCACCGCGCGATGCGCGACAGGCGCCCCGCAAGAGAAACCCTAGGCGTCTTTCACCACGTCGGGACTCGTCGCACGCGATGCGCGATAGGCATCGGCCTCCTTGGAGACGCGTTCGAGCAGCTCGGATGTATCGACGCCCTCGACTTGCGCGACCGTTTCCACCGTCTGCATGGCGACCGCCCTCAGGTACGCGCACGCGCTGTCCCCCGGCTGCTCGAGGTCTATCTCCTCGCCGCCCTCCCGGGCAAAGCCGACCGCCATCACAAAGCCCATGATGCCCGAGACCAGAAAGCCCACCGCAAAGCTCGAATCTGCCTTGAGCTCTTCTCCGTCGGGGTGGACGATCTCTCTCACGCGGTCGATGATGATCGTATGGATGCCCTGCACGACCTGCTCGGCGGCACCCGCCCTCATGGTGATGACGATGCGCCGCAGCAGGCAGCGGACGTCGCGCCGGTCGAACGCCGAAAGGTCGCCCTCGCTCGAAAAATGCCAGAGGGCATCGGTGATGAGCTCGTTATCCTGCAGCAGCTGGGCTATGGCGATGGCGACGAGTTCATCGAAATCGTGAAAATAGTAGTAAAACGTTCCGCGATTGCACTGGGCGGCGCGGGTCACCTCGCCAACCGACAGCTCGAAGATGCTGTTGTTCTCGATGAGCTCCCAAAACGCCTCGATGATACGGGTGCGTGCATCGGGCGCATCGGCGTCCTTACGCGGTCTCGCCATGCGCCTCACCGCACCCCTGCGCCTTGGCGTTCATGATGAGCATCTGAAGACGGTTCTCCACGTTGGCGAAGCTCACGTCGGGATCGTAGTCGAGCGGCAGGAACTGCGCCGTGGGATACTGCTCCTTGAGCGCATGGATGAGCCCGCGCCCCACGACATGGTTGGGCAGACACCCGAACGGCTGCAGGATCACGAAGTTGCGGCAGCCGCGCTTGGCGTGCTCGAGGATCTCCGCCGGAATCAGCACCCCTCGCCCGCATCGAACGTATGGTGCAGGATCTTATCGCTCGCGCGCACGAGCTCGGGCATGCGCGTCGGCGGCTCGTAGAGCGGGCTCGCCGCGCCCAGGCGGTCGCAACGGTCGTGCGCGAGCTCGAACAGGTTGTCCGCCGTGGCGTACCAGGCCTTTTCGGGCAGCGACAGGTCGACGTGGAACTCGCGCGACTGCGCATGCTTGTAGAAATAGGTCTTGCGGATCACGTCGGTCATGCGCGCCTCGATGACCTCGAGCCCGTTGTCCTCGAGGTAGCGCTCAATCTCGTGGTTGGCGCCGAGATGGAAATTGAGCAGGTACTCGCCCACGATGAGAACGGTCGGATGCGGGTTCGAGCGGTCGTACGGAACGGCGTCCATGATCGCAAGCGCGCGTTTGAAGCCCGTCGCCTGGCCTCTCAGCCCGGAGCGCTCCATGCCCTCGATAACCTCATCGAGCGCGCGGTCGAACGCAGCGTCCGCCGCGCCCTTCTCGAGCTCGTAGGGACGGATGCGCCTAAGCATGGCCTCGAGGGCATCGATCATGGGAAGACCGTAGGCGATCTGGATGCTCGGGCCAAGGCCGAGCTTGAAGCCCGGATGCGCATTGTGGGCATCGACGTCGTCGTTGGTGAGCACCGGGACATAGTCGTATCCCGCGTCGTCGAGCGCGCGGCGCAGCAGGGGCATGTAGTGCGTCAGGCGGCAGTCGCCGATATACTTGCCAGTCACCACGGCGACGTCGTGCGGGTCGTACTTACCGCTCTCGAGTGCCGCGAGCGCCTCGCCGATCACGATTTGCGCGGGGAAGCAGATGTCGTTGTGCACATAGCGTTTGCCCAGGCGGATGGCATCCTCGCGCCCGATATCAAGGGCCTCGGCGCGCACGCCCTGATTGCGCATCGCCGCGGTCATGAGCCTGCAGAACGCATGGGAGGTGTTGGGGACCAGCGCGATCTTGTCGTGCCGGTCGCGCTTGGTGTACTTGACCTTATACGGGTCGTCGAGCGGATGGACCGCGTGCACCCGGGCGCCCTCGGCACGCTCCTCCGCGCGACGACGGTTGACCGACTCGATAAACGAACGCACGCGAATGCCCATGGGACCGGCGACGTCGCTCTCATCGAGCTTGATCATCATCGGAACCTTGGAGCCCATCTCGCCCATCATGCGCGCGATCTCGTCGGTGAGATACGCATCGTGGCCGCAGCCGAAGCTGCCCATCTGCACGAGCTCGAGCTCGGGCGTCGATGCGACGATGACCGCGCACGACAGCATGCGCGCATGGTAGTTGTTCACGATGTCGATGCGGCTGTTGGAAAGATCGACGTTGCAGACCCCCGGCACCGCATCGGGCGTCAGCACGGGGATGCCGCGCTCAGAGAAGAGCTTGGGCAGCCCGTGGTTGACCAGCGGGTCGTTGTGGTACGGGCGCGAAGCGATCACCACCGCGTAGCCGCCGTCCTCGTGCACGTTCTCGAGCACCTGCCTGCCGCGCAGCTGCAGCTGGTTCTCAAACGTCTCCTGCGCGCGGTCCGCCTGCTCGGTCGCCTTGGCAACCAGGTCGGCATCGATATCGAAGGTCTCCTTGCACCACGCCTTGAGCTGGCGGTTTCGGTCGCCCTCGTCGTACCAGTGGAACAGCGGCGTATCGAACGGAACGCCGAAACGCTCCTCCGGGTTATCGGAATTGCGCATCACGTAGGGGTATCCCTTTACGACGGCGCACATCCACTCGCTGGTAGAGGCGGTGTTTTCGGTGGGCACCGTCGTGATGATGGGCATGAAGATGCGGTCGACGCCGGCGTCGACGAGATTGCGGATGTGCCCGTGGACGAGCTTGGCCGGGAAGCACACGGTGTCGGATGTGACGTGCGCCAGACCGCGCTCGTACATCGCCTTGGTGCTGCGTCCCGAGACGCGCACCTTAAAGCCGAGCGTGCTGAAGAACGTCGACCAGAACGGCATGGTGTCCCAGAACTCGAGCACACGGGGAATGCCGATCGTGACATCGCGCCCCCCGCTGACGGGAACCGTGGGGTACGACTCGAACAGCAGCTTCTCGCGGTCGACAAAGAGATTGGGGGCAGCCGCGGTCCGGTCGCGCCCCGTGCCGGGTGCCTGTGCCTCGCAAGCACCCTGCGGACGCAGCTCCTCCGCCGCGGGAACCTCGCGCACGAGCTCATCCCATGAGATGGCGCCGCCGCGCGGGCAGCGATTGCCCGTGACGTAAAGCGAGCCGTCGCCAAATGCCACGACCGCGCGCTGGCAGCGGTTGTTGCACCGACGGCAGGTAACGCCGCCGAACTCGCGATGCTCGAAGCGCTCCACGGCATCGAGCCCGATAAACGACGTGCCGGCGTCGCCCTTGCGGCATTCCTCGCGCGCGAGCAGGGCGATACCGATAGCGCCCATCAGCCCCGGGTGGGGCGCACGCGTGACGGGTTTGCCCAGATACTGCTCGAATGCGCGCAGCACCGCGTCGTTTCGGAACGTGCCGCCCTGGACGACGACTTTGTCGCCCAGACGGTTGAGATTTGAAACGCGAATGACCTTGGTGAACACGTTCTCGATAATCGAACGGCAGAGACCGGCCATGATGTCGCCCGGACCCTTACCGCGCCGCTGCTCGGAAACGACGCTGCTGTTCATGAACACCGTGCAGCGGCTGCCGAGAACGGCGGGGGCTTTGGACGAAAATGCCTCGGTCGCGATATCCTCAACGGCTATTCCGAGGTTTTTGGCAAAACCCTCGAGGAACGAGCCGCAGCCCGCAGAGCACGCCTCGTTGACGACGATATCGGTCAGCACGCCGTGGTTGAGCCAGATGGCCTTCATATCCTGTCCGCCGATGTCGAGCACGAAGGTCGCATCGGGAACGCATGCGCACGCGGCGCGGGCGTGCGCGACCGTCTCGACCGTATGGTAGTCGGCGTGGAACGCGCGCGCGAAAAGCTCCTCGCCGTATCCCGTGGTGCCCACGGCATCGATCGCAAGCGTGACTCCCGCTGTCTCCCAGCGGTTCTTCAAGCTGACAAGACCCTGTTGGGCGACGTCGAGCGGTCTGCCGTTATTAGACGCGTAGAACGAATCGACAAGCTCACCCGCCTCATCGACCAGGGCGAACTTGGTCGTCGTGCTCCCCGAATCGATACCGAGCGCCACACGCACCGTCTCTCCGGGCGCATACGCATCCGGACCCTTTGCCGGCGTCTCTTTGCCATGGCGTGCCGTAAAATCCGCCTGCTCGGCAGGTGTGGCAAAAAAGGGCTGGGCAAGACGTCCCTCCCCGCTTGCGGGCGCGACCGTCTCGAGCTTATCCAGCCGGACAAAAGCGTCGGGAAGGTCGATCGGTTGGGACGATGCGAACATGTCGGTCAGCGACAGGGCGGCACCGCGCGCGACCATGATCTGCGGATCGCGCGGGACGATAACCTGATCGTCCGATAGATTCAGTTGCTCCCGGAACACGCGGACCAGCGTGGGGTTGTAGGCGAGCGTACCGCCCTCGAAGATTACCGGCGGCTCGATGTCGATACCCTGGGCCAGACCGCCGATCGTTTGGCGGGCGACCGCGTGAAGCGCCGAAAGCGCCAGGTCGGTGGTAGGAATGCCCTCGTTGAGCAGCGGCTGGATATCGGTCTTTGCGTACACGCCGCAGCGGCCCGAGACCTCGTGGACGGTCGTTCCCCGGCTTGCGAGCTGCTCGAACTCGCCCGATTCGGTGCCGACCCCCATGAGCTTTGCCATCTCGTCGATAAATGCACCGGTACCGCCTGCGCACGAGCCGTTCATGCGCATGTCGGCAACCTCGATGTCTCCCTTATCGTTGGTGCGGAAGAAGATCATCTTGGCGTCTTGGCCGCCCAGCTCGATGGCGCAGCGCGTCTGCGGATAGAACCTGCTGATCGCGAGCGCGTTGGCGACCACCTCCTGAACGTACGAGGCGCCCAGCGCGGTCGCGATATCGCGCGCACCCGAGCCGGTCACCGCAACGCGCAGCGACTCATGGGGAAAGCGCTCGGCGAGCTCGCCGAGCATGGCGCGCACGCTCGCTGTCTGACACGCCCCGTGGCGGCGATATCCCCACCACGCCTCGGTCATATCCTCGTGCATCGCGTAAACTTTGGTCGTCGTCGACCCTACGTCCAGTCCTACTAGCAACGCCATAATGCTCCGTCTCTCGCATTTTTCCTGCTAGAGATTTACCACTCTACGTAATACAACAGACTGTTGTATTTAAACTCCGTATAAAAAGCGGCTGCCGAAACGCTTCAGCAGCCGCCGAATGCACCAACAGATTGTTCTGCGCGCTAGCACGTCGGGCAACGGAGCAGCACGGGCCCTCCGGTCATGCGCACCGCTCACGCCCGCGATGTCGCCGAGAGAGCTATCCACGCTTAGGGCTCCAACCAAGCAAGTCGCCCGCGCTCAGCAGATCCCTAAGCGAGCTACTCGCACTCAGGAGCCATAGCCTGCTCCAAGAGCTCGGCATGCTCCTCCTCGAAAACCGTCCCCACAGGGAAGGCGCGACGGAAGACGAAGTGGGAAATCGGACCGGCTACCAAAAGGTTCCACGGCAGCGCCATCACAAAATTATGCGGGATGTTGATCATCCAGATCGCGGGCACGGAATACAGGTTCGCAAGGATGCCGCCGGGCATGTGCGTCAGACCCTCGCAGGCACCGTACAGCGACATGATGATAACCATGGGAACGACCATGCAGGAGCTGACGGCGAGCGTCATGACAAGCGGCGAGCTCTTGCCCGGCGTGACCAGGAATTTAAAGGCGAAGCCCTTAGCAAGGGGGCTGGCAACAAACCAGTCGCAGCACATGGCAAAAACGTAGGCAACGGGGAAGCCGAGCCACGCGGCGGCAACAACCTCGCCGTTGATGGCCCCATGCTGCAGGGCAACGTTGTAGATGCTCATCCAGAGCACCATGCAAAAGCACATGATAAAGGTAAACAGCAGGCTCTCTCGTTTGTTCATAGGCATAAAGGGCATGGTCCTTTCTGTGTTACGCCGCTACGCCACGCAACAAAAACGGGCGAGCAAGATGGAGCTGTTGAGACTTCATCTCGCCCGCCCGTGATACGTGCGTCTGCGACTACTTATGTGGTGGAACTACCCTAACACGAACGGCGCGCGCTTCGTAAGCGTTGAGTTTATGGAGATGCAGGGCACCAATAATCCCCCGACCCCCTAAGTTGCGGTGGAATACGGACTGTTTTGACCCTTTAAGCAGCAATTCAGTCCCTATTTCACCGCAACTCATTTGGTGCAAAGTAACCTGTCCCCCTTGCACCAATTAGCTGGTGTGGCGCCAGCGAGGGTCGGTGAGAGTTCTCGCCACGCCCAAGCCAACGGGCAGAAACGCCACGATGAGCACTGCGCGTACAAACCAGCCGAGCATGTTGACCGTGTCGAAGGTGCACATGTAATACATAGAGCGATAGAGATACAGACCGGGCACCATAATGACAATCGAAGGCACCGTGAGGGCGATGCGCGGGTAGGTGAGCTTGACTTCGGCCAAGCTTGCCAGCAGACCCGATACCAGCGCGCCGATAAACGCTGCTGCCTCGGGAGGCATTCCCGTGCTGAGGCCCAGGAAGGGAATCATCGTCGGCGCATCGACAAGGGTCAGACGCAGGGTATTGGACACGGCGCCGATCAACCCAGCTGCCGCGGCCATCTTTACCGGGCTGTTGAACATCACCGAGAAGCCGAATACGCCAACGAAGCTCATCACCACGCGTAGGAGCGTAAGGGCAAGCGGCGAAAGGCCCAGTGGGGCAAAGTCGTCCGGCGCCAGGCCAACACACTCGGCAACCATCCAACCTACGAGCGTCGCCATCACAATAATCGATACGGCATATGAAAGGCGCTCGATACCGCTTCGCATGTCGAGCTTGGCGATGTCGAGGCCTGCCGTAATGAGCGGAAAGCCGGGAATCACAAAGAGCATGGCGCCGATATAGCCTTCTTGGTGCGACATTGCCCCCGGTATGACCTGGCCAAGGCCGAGCAATGCCAGCAGATACGAAACGCAAGCGAGCGCAACGCCGGTCGTCAGCGCGCTGAACTGACCAAGGCCTTGCTTGAGAATATGGGAGCGGGCAAAGTTGCCGACACCCGCGCCCACAAACGCGCAGGCCATCTCGATAGGGCCGCCGCCGAGCAAAAAGACGAAGGCGCCGCAAGCACAGGCTGCCGCAAGGCCCTGTTGCCAGGGAGAGTAATCGGGCTTTGAGCTCTCAACGGTCCTGAGCATCTCGTGATACTCGTGTACCGTGAAGCGACGACCATAGGTCTCGATTTCCTTGAGGAAACTCTCCATCATCCAAATGCGATGGGTATTGACTCCCGTTGTGGGCAGGCTGACAACCTCGTTAAAGCAGTGGCCATCTTCGATGCAAGTGCACTCAAACGACAGAAGACTCAGGTCGACGTGAATCGTGACGCCGAGTACGGCAGCAACACGATTCATGGTATCGCGCACGCGCCAGGCACCCGTTCCGCTTGCCAGCATAAGCATGCCGGTGCGGCAGATGATGGATGATTTATCGGTGAGCGGCGCATCGACGGCAAGCTCATCGCCTGCCGTCACGATCTGGTGCCAGTCAGTTTTCATATGGAGCGCGCCGGCACGAACGCCGTGGTGCATGGGGGCTCTCGAAAGCAGCGAGTTAAGGCGCGAAGACTGTGGGGGCTCCGTTGATTCGCCCTCGTCCTCGTCGGGCTCTTCATCGACCAGATCAAATGAGTCAAGCGATGCCGGCTCGCGACGATCGATTAGCTCCTCATCCTCATCATCAAAGTAATTGAACTGATCGAGCATGTCCTCTTCGATTGCACGCTCGCTCGCGTCGTCCATATAGACGCTCCCTTCCTACCGACTAACCCCCATCCTAGGCAGCAACGGCTAAAGGAAACATAAAAGAGACGGCTGTCATGCATGGAAGGCGCAAACCCCCAATGCGTCGGTAGATCCCCAACGACTAGGACTGTCCCCAAGTGCCGGCACAAAAGGAACGTCCCTAAGTGCCAACCAGGGCAACACCGCAGATAGAGGACGGACAGACACTATGACCCAATCCGAGGGCACTAAAAAGATAGGAGCCCCCGCTCGT
>CABUMU010000015.1 GCA_902492855.1 uncultured Collinsella sp.
TTTTTGTGGAACGCAGTTTTGTCATGCTGCTCCGCATATACCGCCGTTCCCCGTACGATCGATTGGCTTTTCGATCACGTCAAACTTAGCATCAAGTTCCCTCAGGAGCGATCTCACCCGCTGGGCACAATCATAATCGGCAAACGAGATGCTCAGCATGCGCGCGACCTGGTTGGAAGTCCCAACTCCATAGAAGTGCTCCAGCGCCACAAGTCCCTCGTGCGTCACAAAGGTCTCGGCCACATGCGGCGACTCCTCAAAGCACCATTGTGTCAACGGACCCTCACTCGTCTGCCGAACCACCAGGCCGCCCATGCCAGACGGCTCACACGTTACAAGCAAGTACTCCCCGCCCTCGTCGCTCTCAAACAAAACCACCCGATCATCAAACAGCTCCATCGCGTCCCCTTTCTCTCGCTCTTATTTAGCAAAAGCATAGCAGGTAGATGGCTGTATACAGAACAGTTGTTCGTGTGTTTTCTATTGAGCTGTCCGCACGGCATGGTATGGACCTGCGCACGAAATAGGGCGCCCCCGAAGGAGCGCCCTTGCATATCCCCTATGCAGCCGAGTTACGCGACCGGCTCGATCTTCTCGAGACCGCCCATGTAAGGACGCAGAACCTCGGGGATCGTGATGGTACCGTCGGCGTTCTGGTAGTTCTCCAGAATGGCGGCCATGGTGCGGCCGGCCGGCAGGCCGGAACCGTTGAGCGTGTGCAGGTAGCGCGAACCCTTGAAGTTCTCGGGGTCGCGATACTTGATGTTGGCGCGGCGAGCCTGGAAGTCACCGCAGTTGGAGCAGGAGCTGATCTCCTTGTAGGCGTTGTAGCTCGGCAGCCAGACCTCGACGTCGTAGGTCTGACGGGCAGAGAAGCCCAAGTCGCCGGTGCACAGGCTAATCACGCGATACGGAAGGCCCAGCTGCTGCAGCAGGTACTCGGCCTCGGCGGTCATGCTCTCGAGCTCCTCGTCGGACTCCTCCGGCTTAGCGAACTTGACCATCTCGACCTTGTCGAATTCGTGCTGACGGATGATGCCGCGGGTGTCGCGACCGGCGGAACCGGCCTCCTCGCGGAAGCAGGGGGTGAAGGCGGTGTAGCGGCGCGGCAGGGTGTCGGCGTCGAGGACCTCGCCGGCGTGCAGGTTGGTGAGCACGACCTCGGCGGTGGGGATCAGGAAGTTGTCGCCCGAGACGTGGTAGGCGTCGTCCTCGAACTTGGGCAGCTGACCCGTGCCGAACATGGTCTGACGCTTGACGACGATGGGCGGCCACCACTCCTTAAAACCACGGCTGGTGTGCGTATCGAGGAAGAAGTTGATGAGGGCGCGCTCCAGGCGGGCGCCGGCACCACCGAGAACGGTGAAGCGACTGCCGGAGAGCTTGTTGCCGCGCTCGAAGTCGAGGATGTCCAGATCGGTGCCCAGATCCCAGTGCGGCTTAAAGTCGAAGTCGAACTCGCGCGGGGTGCCCCAACGACGGCGCTCAATGTTCTCGTCCTCGTCCTTGCCGTACGGCGTGGCATCGCAAGGAATGTTGGGCAGGTGAGCCATGAAGTCGTACTGCTCCTGCTCGAGAGCAGTACGGCGCTCGGCCAGACCGTCAATCTTCTCGTTGACGGCGCGCACGGCCTCCTTGGCGGCCTCGGCCTCGTCCTTCTTGCCCTCCTTCATCAGGGCGCCAATCTTTTTGGACTCGGCGTTACGCGTGGCCTGGAGCTCCTCGACCTCGGTGATGACGGCACGACGCTCGTCGTCGAGCTCAAAGAACTTCTCGCGATCCCAAGACGTCTGGCGGTTAGCCATGGCGACATCGATGGCATCGGGGTTCTCGCGAACAAACTTGATATCAAGCATTAGATCCTCCGGCGATATACATTCCATTTAGGTTGCAACCTTGTACATGTATGGGCAAGTATATACTTATGAGCGTTTACGACCCAACTCAACTACGCAAGAAGGCACCCAATGGACGCAGTTTTTTCCTTTTTGTTTGGCACCCGCACCGGTTTTGCCATCCTTTTCGCCGGCGGCATCCTGTTATTTGCGATTCTTGCCTTTGTAATGGAGAAGCGTACCCATAAGATGTACGTCGACCGCGGACCCAAGTCCGAGGATGAAGAAGACAGCTTCTGGGACTAACCTGCCAAAAAGGGACAGGTTTATTTTGGTCGGTTTTATCTGGGCAAACGCAAGCGCCCCGCAACTGGAATTGAGCCAGTTGCGGGGCGCTTTTCACTAAAAGGACAAAACCGCAGGAAAAACCTGCCAAAATAAACCTGTCCCTAAATGGCAGGTTTTACTGGAGAGTTGCGTCGATTGCCTTGACCAGGGCGCTGCGCATGCCGGCGTCCTCGAGCGCAACGACGCCCTTGATGGTGGCACCACCGGGCGAGCATACGGCATCCTTCATCGCCGCAGGATGCTGGCCAGTTGCAAGCTGCAGCTTTGCCGTACCCAGCACCATCTGGCTCACAATGCGATAGGCATCGGCACGCGGGATACCGTGCTTGACCGCCGCATCGCTCAGGGCCTCGATTGCCATAGCGACAAATGCCGGAGCGCAACCACCCACCGTGCCGCCCACAAACAGCAGGCTCGTATCGAGCTCGACCACCGCACCGAGCTTGCCAAGCAGATCAAGCACCACTGTGCTCTGCTCATCACTAAGCGTGGAAGCCTTCTCACAAGCGATGACGCCCTCGCTCACCGAAACCGGCGTGTTGGGCACCGTCGAGATATGCGCGACGCCCGGCAGGACCTGCTCCCACTTGGCACTGTCCCAGGTCCAGGCAACCGACAGAACGACCTTTTTGGCAAGAGCATCCTTGAGCGGGGCGAATATCTTCTCGATCATGTACGGTTTGACCGCAGCGACCACGATATCGGATGCGGCGACAACCTCGGCGGCATCGTGGCAGGCGACCATGCCGCGCGCCTCGCAGCGCTCAACCAGTGCGTCGTAGCGACCCGCGCAGGCGCACATGTCGCCCGCAGCTACACCGGCAGCGATCCAGCCATCGGCCATAGCGCTCGCCATATTGCCAAAACCGACAAATCCAATCTTCATATCACATAGTCCTCTCAGGCACGTTCCTCAAAACGGAAGCTATTGTCCCATGCCATTGTTTCGTATTGCCGACCTATTTGTGATACGGCTCGCCGCGGCTGATCTTGCAGGCGCGGTAAATCTGCTCTAGCAGCACCACGCGCGCCAGGTTGTGCGGTAAGGTGATGCGTCCAAAGCTGAGCATCTCATCGGCGCGGGCGCGCACCTCATCACTCACGCCGTCCGAACCGCCGATTACAAAGGCAATGTCGCTGCTGCCTCGCAGCATAAGATCGTCGAGCCGCGCCGAGAGCTCCTCACTCGAACGCTCCTTGCCCTCGATAGCTAGCAGGATCACATGCGCCCGAGACGGCAATGCAGCAAGAATTGCCGCCCCCTCCTTGTCGCGTGCGGCATCCACGCCGCCCGCCTTAGCCGGGTCGATATCGGCCACCTCGCGGATATCAACCTTGGCATAGGCACCTAGGCGCTTGGTGTACTCAGCGCACGCGTCCTTCCAAAAGCGCTCCTTGAGCTTACCGACGCAAACGACGGTGTATTTCACGCGCGTCTACTCCTTCGAATCGTTTTGAACTTTGCTGGCTGTCAGCATCTGCTCGAACATCGAGGCCGACTGCGAGAAATCGCTCGGCAGCACGACCGTCGAGGTTTTACCCGTACGAGCGAACTCCGTCATCATCTCGGACCACTGCGTAAACATGAACAGCTGGTTGGCCTCGTCGTTACCGACTCCCGTCTCCTGGATGATCTCGAGCGAATCCTTGATGCCCAGCGCGATGGCCTTGCGCTGGTTGGCGATGGCCTCGCCCGCCTTTTCCATCGCCTCAGCCTCGGCGGTCGCCTCGGTGACGCGCTTGATGCGGTCGGCCTCGGCGAGCTCCTGCGCGGCAGCGCGCTTTCGCTGGGCGGCATTGATGTCGTTCATGGAGTTCTCGACCTCGGTCGGCAGCGCGATTTTGGTGATGAGTGTCGACACGAGGGTGAAGCCGTAGGCAGCCATCTGCTCGGACACGGTGGCATTAACGTCCTTGGCGATGTCATCCTTCTTGGCAAAGACCTCATCGAGTGTGTAGACGGGAATCGAAGAGCGCAGAGCGTCGGTGATGAAGTCACGCATCTGGTCGACGGGCTCCTGCAGCATATAGTAGCTCTTGTAGATGCCCGAATCTGCCGGGCCGGCGCCCATGTCATAGCTCACGTGGTACTGAGCAGAGACCTCAAGGCCGATGGTCACGTTGTCCTGGGTCTTAACGTCGATGCCAAAACCGTTTTTCATGGTGCGCAGACTCACCGTGGCGGCCTTGCGGTCGATCACGGGCACCTTCATGTGGAAGCCCGCGTTGACGATGCGGTTAAACTTGCCCAGACGTTCGATGATCACGGCATGCTGTTGTTCAACGACATAGCAGGCGTTGGGAAGCAGCAGCAACAGAATGATAATAGGGATCAAAAGACTGGTAAGGGCGGCGATGATACCGGAAAACAGCATGGCTTCTCCTCTATTGGGCATACATTGGCACTAGGATACCCGTCCTGGACGGCCCCAAAGGCCCGATGGCAGGGCCAGTGGGCAAAAAAGACCAAATATGAGTACTGTCACTATTTTAGTAGCAGCCTATTTAGCAAAATAGCACCCTGTCGAACCCGAGATCCTTCCAAATTGAGCCGCTTTGTCTCAAAGCCGAATCAAATTAACGTACAGCTGTTGCGTAATTATCACAAAATAGACCTCTAGAAATGTTGCCGCCTTTGTGACAGTACTCATATTTGCCGTTTTTTGCCCACTGGGGTTTCGGGCATACGAAATATCGGCATTGGATCCGTAAAAACAGCCTGCCGGCGGACTCGCCAGCTCGCTAAAAACGCTCCGCGTATTCTTTACGCTCGCTCTTTCGCGGGTCCAAGTCCCCGCGATGGGCCCATAACAAAAAAGCTCCCATTGCTGGGAGCTCTTTCATGTAATGGTGCGGGCGAAAGGACGTCCGCGTATCCGCTCCGCGGATCCGCACCGGCTTCGGCCGCCTGCCGGCGTCCTCGCCAGCTCGCTAAAAACGCTCCGCGTTTTCTTAACGCTCGCTCTTTCGCAGGTTCAAGTCCCCGCGATGGGCCCATAACAAAAAAGCCCCCATTGCTGGGAGCTCTTTCATTCAATGGTGCGGGCGAAAGGACTTGAACCTTCATGGGGTTGCCCCCATACGGACCTGAACCGTACGCGTCTGCCAATTCCGCCACGCCCGCGTGCAGGAATTAGAATAACGGAGCGCCAGCGCGAACGCAAGAACTATTTTTGAAAAAGTTTACGAGCGTTATTGCGTATACATTTGAGGGCCCTCACAGCCCCATCATGAATTTAGCATGCGTCCTCTTCATGCCGTGATTCTCGTAAAACCGGTGAGCACCCAACCGTGCGGCATTTGAGGTCACCTCGATTACCTCGCAGCCCTGCTCTCGTGCACACGCAATGGCCCTCTCAAGCAGCAGTGTCCCGCGTCCACCACCACGGTATCCCTTGTCAACCACGAGCTCGCAAATCTCGGCCACGGGGTGTTCATGGTGAAGCTGCCGCTCGACGCGCACGTTCACAATCCCGACAACGTCATCCTCTTCGAGCACAAAAGCGAAAAATGGCTGTCGGGCAAGCTGCCAGGCAAAACGCTTACAGAACGTCAATCGGTCAAACCGAGTGTCCTCGAGCTGGCACATGAGCTCGTACACCGCGTCGGTATCGGCAACAGTCGCCATTCGAACTGTCATCTCCGGACCCCCTAAGCAAGCAGGCGTTCTTGGTCGAACAGCTGCGCGACGGACTCGCCGGCTTCATCCGGCGTGATGAAACAAGACCCGACGCACTCGGGGGCGCCATAGCGCCCACGGTAATCGCTACCGCCGGTGCACACGATTCCGTACTGCCGTGCAAGTCTAAAGGCCTCTTCGGTCGCAACGGCATCGTTATCGGGATGAAACGCCTCGATGCCCATCAGACCTGCCTTAACAAGTTCGGGGATAGCCCCCCACGAGTCCATCTGCTGGGGATGTGCGAGCACGGGCACGCCTCCCTGTTCGCGAGCAGCCCGAACAACTGTAAGTGCGTCGGGATAGGAAATGTCGCGCTCGGCAATACCGCCATTTTTAAATAGCCGATGATAAACGCACTGATATTCGCCATCTCGATAGCCCAGCCCCGTAAGCGCCTGCATGACATGCTGTTTGTAGACACCAGTACTTGCCCGCGAGACTTCGACCACGTCGGCCACCGATGCTTTTCGCCCGCAGGGGGCCATCCCTTTACGTTCGAGCGTCCATGCCTGCCACAGGGTGTTGGCAGTACGGCGGGCAAGCGTTTCGTTTACCAAGAGCTCAAGCGGGCCAGATTCATCCGCCGTAGCCGCGAGGCCGTAGCAAAGAATATGAATCTTGCGTCCGGTTTCCGAGTCAATGCAAGAAGCCTCAACGCCCGCAATCACGGGAAAACCCATCTTGCGGGCTTCGGCGCGTACGGATGACAGCTGGCGCAAACTGTCGTGATCGGTAATGGCAATACCCGAAAGACCCCGCTCACGAGCCTCGGCAATCAATGCCTGCACCGATTGAGAACCATCGGAATAAACCGAATGCGTATGCAGATCAAATGACCCCTGCACGGATCTATGTTCCTGCATCCGTCCCTCCTATGCCTGGACAAACCCACCAGTCTGCATGTTGTACTCACGATCGCAAACGCCTTCCATGAACTCCAAATCATGGAAGATGCCCAGCATCGTAGTACCTCCGGCCTTGAGTTGCTCAATCAAATCGCGGACTCTGACCTTGCTCGCGTTATCGAGGCTGGCAGTCGGCTCATCCAACAGTAATAGACGTGGACGACGCACCATAGCGCGCGCGATGTTGAGCCTGAGCTTCTCACCACCCGAGAACGTATTGGGATACAGGTCCCACAGGGGCTTGGGGAAGTCGAAATGCTCGAGCATGCGCGTTGTCTCCTCCTCAATCGCATCTTCATCGGCAAACGCCTCAGCGGCACTCGCGTGCACGATTTCACGGGCCGTGGTACGTGGCACGGCATCGAGGAACTGGGAGACATAGCCAATCTCGTAGTTGCCCAGAAAGATAACACGACGTTCATCGAGCGTGGCAAGGTCGACCGGACCAAAGGCCTCGGAATCGTACACGATGTGGCCGCTTTCCGGCAGATTCGTACGATAGATGCACTTGAGAATCGTGGATTTGCCCGAGCCCGAGCGGCCGGTAACGCCCACGAACTCACCCGGCAGCACGCTCAGCGAGATATGTTCACAGCCGCGCACGCGACGGTCGGCGGCATGCAGGGTAAAGCCCTTGGAAAGATCCTCGATCGCAAGGAGTGGGCATACATCGAGCTGATAGAATTCGATTGAATCGCCCATTACTTGTCCTCCGATCCATCCGTCCCCGCCACGGCTGCCGGCACGTGGTCGGCGGTCTCGGCGATCGTCGCGGCATCGGTGGCAAAACGGGCAGACATGCTCGGCAGCGCCGGATACCACATACGCGAAACCACACGGCCATCCACCAGCGTCGCCGTGATCACGGGATAGGTGCGCTGGCCTTCCTCAACCTCACGAATGACCAGAATATCGGCTTTCTTGCCCTCTTCCAGACTGCCAACCTGATCGTCGGCATGCACGGCGCGCGCCGGGTTGATAGTGAGCATGGCAAACGCCTCTTCAAGCGGCAGCTTGAAATCATGGTGCAGGGCAAAGGCACTCTGCAGCATTGCCGTGGGATAGTAATCGGAGCACAGTACGCTCGCCACTCCGTTAGACACGGCGTCGCGCGCCGAAAGGTTGCCCGAATGGCTCTTCCCCAGCAAGATGTTGGGTGTTCCCATGACGGTCGACATGCCATGCTCGCGAGCAGCGCGCGCCACCTCTAAACTCACCGGGAACTCAGAGATCGTGCAGCCGAGCTCACGCATAAGATCCAGATGCTCGACCGAATCGTCATCGTGGCTCGCCAGCGCAATGCCGTTTTCACAGGCAACATCGGCAAGATATTTGAGCTGATCAAAGGAAAGCTTGGGTGCCGCCTGCGGAGCGGCGACGATCCGCTCCGCCTCTTCGTCACTCAGCTCGTGATCGCCGCGAACGCTCTTGCGCCAGATCTCGATATCGCGATATTGACCCTGGCCGGGAGTGTGGTCCATAAATGAAAGCTCGTCCACCTCGCCCGAGCGCAAATGCCCCTCAACTTGCTCAACCAGATTGACGTTATCGACCTCGAGACGCAGGTGCAGGCGATGACGAATCAGATGGGCGTTTCGTCCCTCGGTGCGCTTGCAGCCGGCGATAAGCGCCATGATTTTCTCGGTGTTCTCCCAGCGCCGGACCGGCTTGGCGTCCATGATGTCCTGCGCATATGCCGAAAGCGAGTGATACATTGTGGTGATGCCATGGGCGATGAGCTCACGCTCGGCCTCGAACAATGCCGTCGAGAAGTCCATGAGCACCGTCGGGCGCGGCGAGATAACGGTCTCGATATAGTCGGAATGGATATCCACAAGACCAGGCGTGACATAGCCACCATGAGCATCGATAACGCCGGCTCCCGCGGCGGTCGCATCGAATTTGCCTTGGCGTTGAATTGCGGCGATCCTGTCGTCTTCGACCACAAGCTCATAGCCAAAGAGCAGGCGGTCGGGCTGAACAATGATTCCGTTGCGGATGACGTACATCGGCGAACCTCCTAAAGAAGCGAATAGACGAGTTCTTGGGTGTAGGCGTGCTGCGGATCTTGCATGATCTGATCGGTCAAGCCATGTTCGATGACCTGCCCGTCGAGCATCACGATAGTGCGATCGGCAAGCAGGCGAATCACGCCCAGGTCATGGCTCACCACAACCATCGAGACTCCCAGGTCACGACGCAGCGAGAGGATAAGATCAAGCACGCGCGCCTGAACCGAAAGGTCCAAACCGGTGGTGACCTCGTCCAAGAACAGCAGCGGAGGACGGTTGGAAAGCGCCTTGGCAATCTGCACGCGCTGCTGCATACCGCCCGAAAACGCGCGCGGTGGATCTTGTTCACGACGCAAGGGGATGTTCACGCGATCAAGCAGCTCGCGGCCGCGATCGACCATGGAGGAAACGTCACGGATACCGGCAGCGATCTGCTTCTCGGCGATATTGGAAAGACTCGAGAAGTTCATGCGCAGGCCCAGGTAAGGGTTTTGGTAAACCATGCCAAAAATCTCATCGCGAATAAGGCGCTTTTGCTGGCGAGAGAGGTCAAAGCAGTTGCCTTTGCCCCCATCATATGCAGCGACACGCATATCGCCCGCCGTGGGCTCCTGGTCGAAATAGAGGCACTGCATGAGCGTCGACTTGCCCGAACCAGACTCGCCCACAATGCCCAGAATCTCACCGCGATGCACCTCGAGCGAGATGTCGCGCACCGCGTGCACCGTGCCGCATACAGGACAGATGTTGCGCTCGAGCTTGGCATGCGGGTCGCGGCAGTAGTCACAGCCGACGCCAAAACGCTTGGCCAGATGGCGAACGGACAAAACCGGAGCCTTATCCTTAAATTCATGATGAACCGTAGCGGGAAGCATCGTCGTGCCTTTACTCATCGCTTCCGCCCTCCTCGAGACGCTCTGCGCAATAATCGGTATCGGAGCACTGCCATGCCTTCTTGCCCGTAACGGGATCGATGGTTTGAGTCATATAGACGCCCGTCGCCCCACAGATGCAGCAGCGCTTACCTTCAAAATCCTCGCGCACAAAGGGATGGTCTTCGAAGGCGAGCGACTCCACCTTGGTATGGGGCGGCACGGCATAGATCTTCTTCTCGCGACCGGCGCCAAACAAAAAGAGATTCTCGGCATCGTTGAGCTTGGGATTGTCGAAACGCGGAATAGGGCTCGGCGCCATAACGTAGCGATCCTGCACCATCACGGGATGGTCGGCACCGGTAGTCGTGGAGCCATAGCGCACGATCTGCTCAAAAAGCTCCAGATATGCCCCGGTGTACTCAGCTTCGGCATGCAGACGGCGCGTCACGCTTTCGCGCGCCTCGTAGGTGCGCAGGGGCTCTGGCATGGGAACCTGCAGCACCATGAGTTGTTCGCGCTGCAGCGGACGCTCAGGGATACGGTGACGGCTCTGGATGAGCGTCGCGTCCGCCGTGGACGTGGTGGTCTCGACGCCGGTAGTCTCGTGCACGAGGCTGCGAATAGACACGGCATTGACGCTCGCGTCCGAGCCCTGGTCGATTACCTTGAGCACGTCATCGGGACCGATGCACGACAACGTGACCTGCAGGCCACCCGTACCCCAGCCGCGGCCGATGGGCATCTCGCGGCTGGCGAACGGCACCTGGTATCCGGGAATGGCGACGGCCTTCAAGATGGCGCGGCGAATCTCGCGCTTGGAGCCCTCGTCCAAAAAGGCAAAGTTATAGTTGCGCTGCACGAGAACCGTCCTCCTTCTGTCCCTCGGCGTGATTCATAGAGCGCAAGGCTGCATCGAGCTTGCTTTGGAACGTCACGTAGTGCGGCAGCTTGAGATGGCTGATAAAGCCCGTGGCTTCCACACCGTCGATGTGATAGAGCACGAACTCCTGATCCTGTGTGGGGTAGCGAACGTCGTCGACGCGCAGCGAATGGTCGAGGACGCTCATGGCGATGGCCTTGCTCTCGTCGCTGCCGGTAACGAGGCCGTAGCCCACATCGAGCGCGTTCACATGCTCGCCCGTCTCGGTCACCTCGTCGTTGGCGATCAGGCTTTCGACCTCACAGACCGGGAGTGCTCCCAGATAGTACGCGTCGTCGGCAGAAGCCTGAGAGGGATCGGTTCCGGGGGCATCAATCGTCACCGGCACGCTGCCGCGGCGAAGCTCGCCCACCGTGGGATGGGAAATGCCAAAGCCGCGAATGGCCGCGTACCCGATGGCGACAACCGCCTGCGTGAGGCCACGCGAGAGGGCCTGCAGGATAACGCTGCGCGGCGCCGGCGTGAAAAGCGGGGTCTTGGTGATATCGACGGGCTCGGTGTCGTCGATAGCAACCGGGCGGATCATACCGATCTGGCGCAGGTAATCGCACACCTTGGGCACACAATCGAGAGGCGTGGTCTCGGCCACGCCATAAAAGGCCTCGGCCGCTTCATCCAGACGCTCATCGATGACAGCGCGCGCGGCACGGACATCGGCATCGGTCTCTTCGCTTAGATCAAAATTGATAAGGCGATGGCTGTAATCGCGGGTCGCGCCCAAAATCTGTCCGCCCTCGATATCTTTGAAGGCCGCGGAGATGCGGCGCGAAACGTGCATCTCGCCCGTATCGATCACACGCGATGTATAGAGGCGCTCGAGGGTGGAACGGTAGGCACGCACCAAAAAGACGGCCTCCTCGATAGAACCCGACGCCTGCTTGAGGGCGATTGCAGCAACCTCGGGAGCCCAAACGGAGCCCTCAGACTGCACCTGCTCGACCGCATGCGGCATGGCCTCGATGATGAGTGCGGGATCGAGCGCGCGGCCACCCGCAACGCGCTCGCGCTCAAGCAGCTCAAGCGATGCGGCGATTGCCTGCTCGCCGCCGGAAACGGCTACATATCCCATGATTCAACCTCCCTGCAAGCGCTGGAACGGGGAACGGCGGCGATATGGCCAAACCCGTCTACAAACATCAGGTCGATGCCGCAGGGAAACTCGTCCAGACGCGCAATACGCGAGCGCAAGACATCGCCGCGATCGCACGAGAAGTGCGAAGTGCCGTCAACGCCGGGGCCACCGAGCTCCCAGGAGCTCTTGGTACACGCGTGCGAAGCGGAGCCGACGCGCAAACCCTGCGCATCCAGTCCCAAAAGCACCGAGCACTCGACGATAACCGTCGCGCCGCGATGCGGCTGTTCAAGCGTCCCCGCCGTAAGCGCAGCGATTGCACTCGCCGCGCCCTCATCTCGAAAAGCCTCCGGAACGATCACGCACGCAGCTTCGCTCGGCGCCGCAGGAGTCACGTGCGTTCGACTCGCGATCTGCCGGGCAGCACGCTCAAAGCCCGTGGTCGCCATGCAAAAAGTCGTACCGCTATCGAGCAGCATGTCCGCCAACATCAACGTCGCGGGGAATAGGCCACAGCGCTTCGCCTCGACCTCATAGGCATCCGTGACGGATAGGCGGCAAACCTCGCCGGGGCGCGCCATGCAGTCCAGAACCGTACGAAACGTTCCCTGCAGCTCGAAGGCGCGCTCGTCAAGGGACGGATCGCGATCGAAAACCTCATCCTGCTCGTTCATTTGACCACCGCCTGAACACTCATGTCCTGGCCAGACATTTCATCGAACTCGACACGCGACACATAGGTGAGAGCATCCTGTGCAGCCACGCGCTCAAACATGGCAGCACGCGCCTCCTCGACGCGGCGCTCGAGTTCCGCCAAACAAGCCGGCGCCGGATCCATTGCATAAGCGGCATCGATTACCGCGAGCGCACGAGCATGCGCGGCATCGGTTCCCATAAGCACGCCCAGGCCATCGGCCTCGCCAATGCGCACGCGGCTCTCGGTAACAAGCACCTCGCTCAGATAAAAGCGGCTGTTGCGAGCCGTCTCGCGCACCTGACACATCACAAGGCCCTGGTGCGCCGGCACAATATCTTCGGCAGGGGCGGCGGCCTCGACCAGGCCCGCCAGTTCGAGCGCAAGCGCAGGGCCGCTCTCAACCAGGACCTCGGTCCTCTCTCTTCTTGTTAGCATGCAAATCTTTCCTTAGTTATCCGAGTCGATGATGTAACGGCGACGAAGGCGAACCGAGATGAACTCGAGTGCAAACGACACAGCCAGGCATACATAGACAATCACGCCCACCTCGTGCAGGTTGTAGTAGTAGTTGCCTGCCTGATACAGCTGAAAGCCGATACCGCCCGCGCCCGCGAAGGCGCCCACGGCAACCGCGTTGGCAAAATTGATCTCAAAGCGAATAAATGTCCATGAGAGCAGTTTGGTAATGGTTGCCGGACAGATGGCCTGGAACACAATCTGCCAGAAGCTGGCACCGCTCGCAGAGAGTGCCTCGATTACATCTGCATCGATTTCTTCAATCGACTCCGAGTAGCTCTTGGTAAGATACGCGATGGAATGGAAGGAAATTCCCAGCACCGCCGCCTCGGATCCAAGGCCGATGGCCACCGTGAAGACGAGTACCCACAGAATCGTTGGAATCGCTCGGATGATAGCAACGAATCCTTTGACCGCATTGGAAACGAGCGGATTCGAGAGGTTCTCGGATGCCGCCAACGCCAAGAAAAACGAGATGATGGCCGAGATGATGGTGCACAGCACGGTAACCGCAATGGTGACCAACGTGCTCTCGGCAACCTTTGCCCAGCTAAAATGCGCAGCTCCCAACGGCGGGTCAAGCGCTGGTTGGAACATCATGGCGCAGAAATCAGACCAGGTTTGAGCGAGTGCGCGGCCAAGGTCAACCGTGCCAAAATCCATGCGCACAAACGTAACGACCGTCAAGAGGCACAGAATGCCCAGCGTAAGCACGACAGAATAGTTGCGCCCCCGGCGAGACACGAGACGAATATGCCCAGCGTGCGAACGCTCGATCGCACCGGCCGTGGCGGGAGTCAGCTCAAAAGTATCCATTAGATCATCGACCTTCTAGCTGCGTTGGAAATCGCCTCGACCACGAGCACCAAAACAATGGTCACAAGAATCACAAGGCCAGCGCAGTCATACCGAAAAGACGCGTAGTACAGGTTGAAGGCAAAGCCGATACCCGTACCGGTAAGCAAGCCCACCAACGTGGCCTCGCGAATATTGGTCTCGACCATATAGAGTGTCCAGCTCATAAGCTCTGCAACGGCAAGCGGCAGACCCGCCTGAAAGACAATCTGCCAAAAGCTTGCTCCGCAGCTGCGCAACGCCTCGATGGGGCCGCAAGGGATTTCGTCGAGCGTGTCCAGAAAAAAGCGCGTAATCTGGCCAAACGTCGCCAAAAAGAGCGCGAGGAAGCCCGTGAACTCGTTTTGCTTGAACGAAAGGAGCAACAGCAGCGCCCATGCAATCATGGGAACATTGCGAAAGATATTGGCGAAGATGCGGATGACACCGCGCACGATGCCGTTTTCGACACCGACGCTCGAGCATCCCAGCACCGCAAGAACGATACCCAGCAAGGCCGCGAGCATCGTAGCGGCGATGGAATCGAACACCGTCGAAACCACCTGCGTGGCAATTATGCCCAGCTGTCCTAACGACGATGGCGTAGGGCAAAAGTTCTGCAGCATCCATGCAAGGGCAGCGGGTACCGAACCCAAGGCATATCCAAAGCTGAAATCGCCGACAAGCGATGCCCCCTCGGCAACCAAGACAACGGCCGCAACTACTGCGAGTGCGCGAAGCTGACGCCTTCTAAACCAGCTCAAATCGGGAACCTTCCCCGCTTTCGCATTGCCAAAAGAGCCTGTGGACATGGCGCCGCACTCCCCCGCGCTCATCGCAAGGCTCCAGAAGGAACAGCGGAAGCCATGCCAACAGATGCGGGTGTCGCGCCAGCTTGGGGCCCTGACACCGGAACGGAAATGAAGCCCTCTTCTCCATCGCCGTAAATCACCGCGATCATCTGGGGGGTCAGCTCGGCAGGCGCACCCTCGAACACTTTCGCGCCCGCACGCAAGCCCACGATACGATCGGAAAACTCAAGTGCCATATCCACCTGATGCAGATTGACGATGCAGGTGATGCCATGCTGACGCGTCACGCGGCGCAGATGCTCCATGACAGCACGGCTGCTCTTGGGATCAAGGCTCGCGATAGGTTCATCGCATAGAATGATGCGGGGATCTTGAATAAGTGCGCGGGCGATACCCACGCGCTGCTTTTGTCCGCCCGAGAGCTGATCGGCGCGACGATAGGCAAACTCGCCCAGGCCCACTTCGTCAAGCAGCTCGAACGCACGGAGCTTCTCGGCTTCGCTGTAGAGGCCCAGCGCCCCCGCCACAGCACCCTTGTAGCCCAGACGCCCATGCAGCACGTTTTGAATGGCGGTAAGGCGATACACCAGGTTGTAGTTCTGAAAGATCATGGCGATCTGCGCGCGCACGCCACGCAGCTTGTTGCGGCGCAGATGCGTAATGTCCCGACCATTAAAGACAACCGACCCCTCCGTGGGCTCGATGAGGCGATTGATGCAGCGCAAAAACGTCGACTTGCCGGCGCCTGAAGGACCGATCACCGCAACCAGTTCTCCCTCGCCGCAAGCAAAATCTACGCCGGAAAGCGCGTGATGCTGCTCCCGTGCACCTCGTTTGCCCTCGTAGCTTTTGGTCAAATCGCTCACCTGCAAGAGAGGCTGTGCGTTCTGTGGCATTTCCATGCCCTCCCATCAACGTCGAGGCCGGACGCGGATATTCGCGCCCGGCCCGTTTTGGCAGCGGCGAATCGTCTACGCGATGCCGCCCATCTGCACGTGTGCGCGCAGGGACATGCATTAGTCAAGCGCACGAATGGGGTCGTACCAGGAGTCCTCGACCGCGATGAAGCCGGCGGTATCACCCAGGCTCCAAACGGCACCGGTGCCCTCTTTATCCTCGGGGGCAAAGAGCAGTTCGTCTTCAGAGGTCTCCTTGGAGGTCAAGCCCTTGACGAGCTTGTCGATGATCTCCTGCGGGACCTTATCGGTGTTGACGGCGATAGGCCCGTTGAGAACCGGGGTGGACTGGATGATGCCGAACTTCTTGCCCTGAACGCGATCGAAGGGCTGGGGAGCGTCGGCCTTGACGGAGTAGACGGAACCGGCGGCGTTCACGGCGTCGCGCTCGCCCTCGGGGACATCAAGATAGGTGTCGACGTCGACATCGTCGAAGGCGGCAACATCGGCATCACCCTGCAGCAGGTTGACAGCAGAACCGGGGTGAGAGTTACCAAAGAGTACCTGGGAGAAGAAACCCGGGGTACTGAGCTCGTCGGAGGACTTCACGTCGTCCGGGAACGCCTTCATAATGGCGTTGCACGGAACCTTGAAGCCGGAGGTGGAAGTAGCGGAGACAAAGCTCATGCGCTTGCCCTTGATGTTCTTGATGGAATAGCCGCTCTCCTCGGCGCTATCCGCGTAAGCGCTCATCTCGGCCTCGGGCACGCAGATGCGGCTGTAGTACTTGGCGCCGTCGAGCTTGCCATCGGTGTCGGAGGTGGTCACAAGCGGAAGAACCTTGCTGTTCTTCTTCTGGGCCTGGATGAAGCCCTCGGCGCCCATGTTGGCAAGCTGAGCCTTGCCGGAAGCGATAGCCTCGATAGCGACGTTATAGTCGGTGGTGGTCATGAGCTCGACCTTGACACCGGCGTACTTCTCAAGAACCTTGCCAAACTCCTCGCGGCCCGCGTCGAACTCGGAGCTGGACTCGTTGGGCAGCCAGACCATGGTAAGTTTATCGATAGAAGCGGCATCCGAGCCAGCGGTCGCCGCACCACCCTTACCGTCGACGCTGCCGCAACCGACGAGACCGAGGCCGAGCGTCACGGCACTCGCGCCAAAAAGGCCCAAGAAGGACCGGCGAGAAATTTGCTTGTTCTTGATATCTGCCACAATCTTCTCCTTACAACACAAGAATGCACCGGAGGGACCGGGGGTTCTATTTGTCCCGTCCGGCGATGACGTGGTAGATATTAGGGTTGTGGGCAAGCCGTTTTTCGATCAACGGCAATCGCTTGTCATATGCTTGCGCGAAGATGCGGGAACATGACGCGAACCGTAGGCACTTATTAATAGAAACGCCCCGTCGTAAGCTCAAGGGCAGGCATAAGGCAGGTAATAGACCAGTTTTGTCAGCCCCTTGGCAGCCGTTTATAGAAAAAGTTTGCAGGCATTTTCCCAAGCTGCTCGCGCGATTGCCTCAGCATCCTCGCCGGTACGATCGACACGGTCGTTGACCAGCGTGTTTGCCGTAATGGAGATCATTGCGGGCTCGCATTCAAGACCGCGGATGGGCTCTGGAGCCATATACGGGCAATCCGTCTCGAACAAAATTCGATCGAGTGGGGTTGCCGCAAATGCCTCGCGCACGTCGTCGTTGCGCTTAAAGGTAGCCGCACCGCCATAGGCGATATAGCAGCCCAGCTCCACAAAGCGCTCCATCGTGGCGCGGTCCTCGCCAAAGCAGTGCAGCACACAACCGGCCTGGGGCATGCCCACCTCACGAAGCACGTTGTAGGCGTCCACGTGCGAGGTGCGCTCCTGGTCCGTGTCCTCGTGACGCAGATGTAGCTCCACCGGCACATTACGGCACACGGCAAGCTCGAGCTGGCGCGCCATGCAGTCAATCTGCACGTTATGGGGTGCCGGCGCGATATCGTCGTCATAGTCCATGTGATAGTCCAGGCCGATTTCGCCAATACCGGCGCACAAAGGGTCATCGAGCGCGGCAACGACCTGTGCGTGAACGTCGTCGGTATAGTCCGGCGCGCCATACGGATGCACGCCGGCAAGATACTTGATCTGCGGGATATCCTGCATCGGCAGAATTTCGCGCACGAGCCAGTCGCTATAGTCCGTCACGCTGCGTTTGTCAGCGATGGGGTCGAACATCGTCACCAACAGGTCGACACCCGCGGCTTTGGCGCGCACGAGCGTCTCGGGCACTTCTTTGCCCCAAAACGAAAGCAGATGCGCATGTGTGTCGGCAAGCGGTGCCAAGGGCACGGGGCAGGCGACCGTCTTCTTTTTCTTGGTAAACGTCACGCGTGCGGCATTAGGCATCATGGATTAGCTCCTGGGCCAGGCGAACAAAGTCGGCAACATCAAGCGTCTCGGCGCGCGTGGTGGGTGCGATACCGCAAGCCTCAAAGGCGGCATCGAGCACGTCCTTGGCAAAGCCGTTGGCGCTCATGGAATTTCGGATGGTCTTGCGCCGCTGAGCAAATGCAGTGTCGATCACACGAGCCACGAACTCGCGATCGAGCCCCTCGGGCACCACGCCGTCAACACGGTCGATACGCACGACGGCCGAGTCCACGTGCGGCGCTGGCATAAAGCAACGCGGCGGCACCTCAAAGCGACCCGTCACCTGCGCATACAGGCCGAGCTTTGCCGTATAGCCGCCATAGGTCTTGTTGCCCGGCACTGCGGCAATGCGATCGGCAACCTCCTTTTGCACCATGACCACGGCACGCTTGAGCGCGGGCATCGTCTGAAAAAACTGCAAGATGATCGTCGCCGCCACGTTATAGGGCAAGTTCGCGACAAATACCGTCGGCTCACCGCCGGCGGCCTGCTCAATCTGCTCCGGCGTCACCTTAAGCGCGTCGCCCATGATAAAGCGGAAGTTGGCGTAGTCGGCGGCGTGAGCATCGAGCACCGGCTCGAGCTCGGGATCGGCCTCGATCGACGTGACGCACGCCGCCTCCTGCAACAGCGCAAGCGTGAGCGTACCAACGCCCGGACCAACCTCGAGCACGCGCTCATCGCCTGCAAGCTCGGCAAGCTCGCAAATGCGCTCAATTACATGGTTGTCGATCAGGAAGTTCTGGCCCAGGCGATGCTTGGTCGCAAGGCCAAACTCCTCCAGCAGCTCCCTGGTGGCCGTGGGGTTTGCCAAAGGCGAAGTTGTCATGGTTGCCTCCTCAGCATGATGGCGGCGTCTTGAAACAAAAGGGCATGGACCGTGGCGGCCATGCCCTTACAGCTAAACAGCAAATTGCCGATATGGCGCGCTGCGTCTTAGCCCAGACGCGGGAACAGCGGATCGCCCTTCTCGACAGGCTGACCACCGGCAAGCAGGCCCCAAACGCAAATGCCCTTGAGGTCGTCGGTCGCGGCCTCGTCCTCGCAGGACAGGCGGCGCAGGGCCTCGGCAGAAGTCTGGGGCATGAGCGGCATCAGCAGGTGGGCGGCAATGCGGATGGCCTCGAGCAGGTTGTAGATCACAAACGCCAGCTCGTCAGCCTTGGCCTCGTCCTTGGCAAGTGCCCAAGGCTCGGAGTCCTCGATGTAGTGGTTGGCGGCGTGGATGAGCTCCATGACCTCGTCCTTGGCTCCACCGTAATCGAGCACGTCCATCTTGGCCATGTAGCGGTCGACCAGACCATCGGCGATCTTTGCCAGCGGGTTGTCGAACGCATCGAACGATGCGGGCTTGGCGGGCGCGCAACCGTCAAAGTACTTGCCGCTCATGTTGAGCGAACGCGAGATAAGGTTGCCCCAGCTGTTGGCCAGGTCGGCGTTGTAGACCTGCTCCATGCGATCGAAGCTGATGGCACCGTCGGTGCCGGGGACGACGTCGGTCATGAAGTAGTAGCGATAGCCCTCGACGCCCAGCATGTCGATAACGTCCTGCGGAGCGATGGCGTTGCCGCGGCTCTTGGACATCTTCTCGGCCTTGCCGGTCTCGGCATTGCGCACGGTCAGGAAGCCATGGGCAAAGACGTGCTCGGGCAGGGCCTCGCCAATGGCCATGAGCATGGCCGGCCAAATGACGCAGTGGAAACGGATGATGTCCTTGCCCACGATGTGGAACTGCGCGGGCCAGCGATAGGCCAGCTCGGCACGGGCCTCGTCGGTATCGACACCGTAGCCGACAGCCGTCATATAGTTGAGCAGCGCGTCGAACCACACATAGGTCACGTGGCCCTCGTCAAACGGAACTTGGATGCCCCAGTCAAAGCTCGTACGGCTCACGGAAAGGTCGTTGAGGCCGCCCTCGACAAAGCTGCGCACCTCGTTCATACGGAACGCGGGCTCGACAAAGTCGGGGTGCTCGTCATAGAGCTTGAGCAGCTTGTCCTGGAAGGCGGAAAGCTTAAAGAAGTAGGACTCCTCCTGCACGCGCTCAAGCGGACGGTGGCAGTCGGGGCACAGGTGCTGGCCGACGCTGCCGTACTCCTCGTCGCCCTTCTGGACCTGCGTATCAGTGAAGTAGGTCTCGTCAGGCACGCAATACCAACCGTCGTAGCTGCCCTTATACAGGTAGCCGGACTCCTTCATGCGCTCCCACAGGTACTGCACGGCATGATGCTGGCGCGGCTCGGTGGTGCGGATGAAGTCGTCGTTGGAGATCTCGAGCTTGCTCCAAAGCTCCTTGAAGTGCGGAGCCTGGCTGTCGGTCCACTCCTGCGGCGTCATGTTGTGCTTGGCTGCGGCCTCGGCGACCTTCTCGCCGTGCTCGTCCATGCCGGTCAGGAACTTGACGTTATAGCCGGCGGAGCGGCGATAGCGAGCCTGAACATCGGCGATGATGGTGGAATAAGCCGTGCCCAGGTGCGGATCGGCGTTGACGTAGTAGATGGGCGTCGTGATAAAGAACGAAGGCTTGCTTTGATCCATGGGGTTTGTCCTCCAGAAAAACGTTGCATACAGAGGATGATTCTAGCGCAAGGGCTGGATATCCTCCATCTATTGCGTATCGAGCACCATGGCATAGACATCGCGCTTGCGGCGCGAATACTTCTGAGACAGGCGCTTGGCCACCGCAGAGGCGGGCTCCCCCTCCTCGAGCGCGGCGCGGATATCCGCGCGCAGGGCCTCATCGGGATCTACTGCCGCGGCGCCAACCGGCGCGATACCGGCCTCTTCGTCCTCGCTCGGCGGCGCGATGACCAGCGCAATCTCGCCCTTTACCTCGCCGCGGGCACGTAGCTCCTCGGCAAGCTGGGCGGCAGATCCGCGCAGGACCTCCTCGTGCAACTTGGTGGAGTTCGCGGCAGACGGCAACCTCACGCTGGGGAAAAACCTCGGCCACGGCTTCGAGTGTCGCCACGATGCGATGTGGAGACTCGTAGAAGATGAGCGCGCCGGGCACCACGGCAAGGCGCTGCAAACGGCGCACGCGGTCACCGTGCTTTCGGCCCAAAAAGCCCTCGAAGAAAAAATGCTCGCAGGGAATGCCGGACGAAACAAGCGCCGTGACGCAAGCAGAGGGCCCGGGAATAACTTCGACGGGCACATCGGCCTCACGCGCCGCCTCAACTAGCGCCTGGCCGGGATCGGACACGCTCGGCATGCCGGCGTCCGAGGCAAAGGCGAGGGTCTCCCCCGCCAGCAGACGGTCGACCAGGCCGGCGGCGCGGCTGGCGATCACATTCTCGTCGCAACGGACAAGCGGCTTGGAAATGCCCAGGTGCATCAGCAGCTTTGACGTCACACGCGTGTCTTCGCAGCAGATGACATCGGCAGCGGCAAAGGCTTCGCCAACGCGCGGGGACAGGTCGCCCAGGTTGCCGATGGGCGTGCCGACCACATAGAGTTTGCCCGTATGGGCGCTGTTTTGCGTCATATCAACCTATTCAATCATGCCGCGCTCGAGCGTACCGAGCGCCGCGCGGGCGTCCCATGCTGCAATGCGCTTCTCGGTCTTCCACGTTTGGAAGAACCAACCGGCAGCCGGCGCAAACGAAGCCAGCTGGTTGGCGATAAACACGCGCTCGTAGGCATTGCGGCCCTCGGGCGTAACCGACGAGTTGGCAAAGATCGCCGCGCCCGACCATTCGCCCACCAGCACGGGGAACCCAGTTGAAATCGCTTCTTTAAGCTCGCGCTTGTTACGCGAAATCGCCGTCGTCAGCCCGCGGGGGCTCGTGATGTCGAGCGCATGCTCGTCGCGGTAATGGTACAGGTGAAGGTCCATGTAGACGTTCTTGTACTTAGTGCCGCGCATAAAATGCTTCCACTCGCTGGGATGCCCCGACGACGAGAAGACGACGATCTTATCCTCGGGCATATACGAACGGACGAGCTCATAGGCATCGCGATAGAAGTTGCGCAGGTAGTGCGCCGGAATGCCATCCGTCACGGTGAAGAGGCTCTTGCGGACACTCATCTGCGGCGTATCCAGCAGCTCAATGCCCAGCAGGCTCTCGGCCTCGCCGTAGCGATCGGCCAAGCGCTCGAGCACGTCGAGTGCGACATGACGACCGTTGGTGGACGAATGCCACTCGGCGACAGCCTCCGGCGTGGTGGGCGAATCGTTGGAATCGCCCTGGCCACCGGGCACAGTTGCTAGATCAAGCAGCACGCGGATGTCGTACTTGGGAGCCCACTCAATTGCACGGTCGATGTAGTCGACAACCGAGATGTAGGACGCATCGGACTCCTGCGAGCCAAAGGCATACCAGGGTACCGGCAGACGCACGGCATTGAGGCCAATCTGCGCCATGCGGCGAAAATCGTCCTCGCTCACAAACGTCTCGTAATGACGGCGCATGCGCTCGTTATAGGCGGCGGTGCCCATGGCCTCCTGCAGCTCGGCCGCGTTGGATGCACCGGTCGCCGCGTATAGCGACGGGGTCACCCAAGGCTCGGGAATAAACCAGCCAGAGAGATTAACGCCGAGTATCCTCTCCATCACTGCCCCCTTCGGATCGTGCAGGCCGAGCCTGCATCGTATTGCATAGGAAAAGTATCGTTTTGAGTATACCCGCGCGTGCGGACAGACGACCGAACGGTCTGCAAAGTGGCGCAAAAGCGGGAGGAATGTCTGAGCGGGCCCGAGATGGCGCGCCGAGATGTGCACGCACGTCGGAAGTACGCGCCGGAAAGCGTATCCCGTTCTGAGCGCGGGATCTGGGACGCAGTTTCCGCCAAAGACCGCAAAAGGAAAGCACATCCCATTCTGACGCCGGATTCCGAGACGCAATTTCCGCAGAGCCCTCGATAAAAGAAAAGGACCCCTTTGCAGAGGTCCTAGTCAATT
>CABUMU010000016.1 GCA_902492855.1 uncultured Collinsella sp.
GCTTCCAAGGCGGCCACGGACAGAACGGGACGAACAGAAAAGAGCGACGGACGCCTACTCCCCCGCCACGCTCGCGCGCAGCTTGGCGGCGATGGGCTCGGATACCAGCAGGAACACGAGCATGACCACGGAGCACGCCAAGCACACGATCCAGGTGCTCGCAAAGGAGCCCGAAACGGCAAAGAGCACGTAGACCTGCCACAGCTCACCGACAAAGCTCATGCCAGCAAGCACCGCCGAGGTAGCGATAACGGTGAGCGAGCCCAATATGCGGCCACTCACCTTATCGGCAACATGGCCGATAACGAGCGAACCCACGACACTCACCACGGTGGAGATAGCGTTGGAGATATTGTACTGGGCAAGCGTAATCCCGAGGTCGCTGACGATCAGCGGTTGGAACAGGCTCATGCAGTTGACGAAAATCGTGTAGCACGTGGCCATGATCACGAAGCCGGAGGCCACCACGAGCCAGCCGGGGAAGAACTTACGCTGCTGGGGCATACTGCTCCTTATTTAACAAACGAATAGCCTGCGCCGGGCGCCGGTAGTGCCCAAGATTGCCTTGAAAGACAAGGGCATAGGCCTTATGGCCATGCCCGCAGGCTTGAAAGGCAAGGTTGGGTGCTACCGGTGGTCGGCGATATAGCCCAAAGCGACGGCGGTATAAGCCGCGGCGCCGAGGGGAAGCTCGGCATCGTTAAAACGCGCCTTGGGATGGTGCTGGGCAAAGTGTTCGTCCGTGTCGGCTACGGCCGCGCCCACGGTAAAGTACGCACTCGGAATCTCGCTCGAGATAAGCGCGAAGTCCTCACTCGCCATGGCATGGAAAAGCGGCAAGAAAGCCGCCTTGGGCAGCACTGCGCCCACGTAGCCAAGCGACGCCTGAGTCATATCGCTGTCGAGCACAAGCGGCGGAACATCCGAAAGCGTCTCGATGGTCGCCGGCGTACGATATGTTGTGGCAACGCCGTTAACGACCTCCGCGATGCGGGTCTTGAGGTGAGCCATGAGCTCAACATCAAAGCCGCGCAGCGTTCCCTCGAGCACGCAGGTGTCGGGGATGACGTTGGCCGCCAAGCCGCCAGCAAACTTACCAACGGTAAGTGCGACTTCCTTGGCCGCCGGCACCTCGCGGGAGATAAGCTCCTGGAGCGCCAGATGCACATGCACGCCTGCCGTGATGGGGTCGATGCAGATCTCGGGGCTCGAGCCATGGCCGCCCTTGCCCTGGAGCGTGATACGGAAACCGTACACGCCCGAGAGCGCCGGGCTGCCGTAGAGCACCAGGCCAAGCGGCGACTGGCTGTTGACATGCATGGCAAAGGCCGCCTGAGGACGCGGGTTCTGCAGCAGGCCATCGGCGATGGCAGCGCGTACCCCTTCAAAGGTCTCCTCGCCCGGCTGGAACAGCAGTTTGACGGTGGCATTGGCGTCGACGAGCTCGGCCTCGCGGGCCTTGAGCAGGCGAGCCGCACCAAGCAGCGCCGTCGCGTGCATATCGTGACCGCAAGCGTGCATGCAGCCGTTGGTGGATGCAAAGGGCTCGCCGGATTCCTCGGCAACGGGCAGGGCGTCCATGTCGCCACGAAGCATGATGACCGTTCCGGCCTGCTCGTCCTTGCACGTGCCATTGCCCTGAGCGGCCGCACCGGCACCGATCAGGCCAACGACGCAGGAACCGTCGACTAGCGTGGTATGGGGGATGTCCATCTCGTCCAGACGTGCCTGGATATAGGCAGACGTCTGCGGAAGATTGTTACCCAGCTCGGGCATCTGGTGTAGATCGTGTCGCCACGCAGCGAGCTCGTCTGCAAAAGCCTGAGCTTCTGCAACAAGACCGTCACCGATAGCGGTCTGCGCCGCCGCGGTGGCCTTGGGCGCTGATTGCGGTTGAAGATCGGACAGTGCTGGTGCCATAGATGCCCTCCAGTAACGTTTTTGCAGCAAGCACTTTGATAGCGTAAAGTGCAAGGTACTACTTTAAGGGCGACGCATAAAAAATGCCGCCCCGGGAGGCGGCGCAACAAATTGTTTACAATTGCGGACGCGGCTTTCGACGCAAAAAATCGAAATGCGTCTCGCTCAAGATAATCGAAAGAAAGATGAGCGCGAAGCCGGCGAGCAGGCGCGAGGTGAGCGCCTCCCCCATCAGCAGCACCGAGAACAACACTCCATCGAAAGGAGCAGCGAGCCCGTCGAGGCCGGGACATGCGCCAGGCCGACGTTTTGGATGAGCAGAGCCACACACGTACAGCCCACCGATAGAAACGCCATCACACCGATAAAGCTCGGCGTCCACACGGACAGCGGCGCTTGGGTCTCGAATAACAGCGACGAGATCAGGCTCAGCACGCCGTTGCCCACAAACATCCAAAACGTGATGACGTTGATGTCCATCTTGCGGCCATACTTGGCGGTCACCGCCATCTGGATGGCAAAGAAGACCGCGCCGCCCAGTGTGATGACATCGCCGACATTGAACTCGACGCTATCGAGCGCCACCAGCCCAATGCCCGCCAGGCACAGCAACGCGGCGCCCAAGTTGTAACGGGTAAGCTTTTCGCCGCTTAGAACGTAGCTCGCAAACGGAACCAAGATGCAGTACGTGCCCGTCAAAAACGCGCTTTTGCCTGCCGTGGTCTGTGCCAGGCCGATCGTCTGCAAACCGTAGGCACCCCACATGAGCGCGCCCATGCCAAGTCCAACAATCAGGTTTCGAGCGTTGAAATGGGCAATGATGCGCTTGTGGAAGATGACAAGCATGACCAACGACGCCGGAAGAAAACGAATGTAGAGCAGCTCGAACACCGGAACGGTATCGAGCGCATCCTTCATGGTGGTGAAGGAATAGCCCCAGATGACCGCTATCGAAAGCAGCAAGACCTTCCAGAACAGCGGCGAGCGTGCGCCGGCGCCGCGGGAGGTGCCGCCGGCGCCCAGGTCCTCCCGTGCGACAGGGCTATCGGGCATGTTTTCGATTTCGTTGGCAGCGTATTGGGCCATGGAACATCCTCACACTCAATCTTGGCGTGGTGTCCGCACGCGTATGGCTGCGTGCCGCCTCATGGTCAAATAAAAACGGGGCGCACCGGACCCCCGGCACGCCCCGCTACTGTAGCAACAACCGGCGTTGCATCGCAATCCAGCATAATAAAGTGTAAAACTGGAAGGCCTCGATGTTCTGACAGCGTTTACGTTGCTGAACTAAATCAATTTGGTTGACTCCAGTTTTTCGATGATCCAGTCGTTGGCTTTGATGACCGGACGGCGGAAGACGACGCCCAGTGCCAGCGACGGAATCAGATAGCTCGCCAGAATGCCCAGCTCAACCCAGTACTCCATATGGTAGGCGCCAGCCATGGCGGCATGCATGGCGTTAATGCCATGGGTAAACGGCAGGAACGGATAGATCGCCTGGAACACGGGGCCGGTCATCTCGATGGGGAACGTACCACCCGAACCGCCGACCTGCATGACCAGCAGCACGACGGCGAGCGCCTTGCCGATATCGCCAAACGACACGGTGAGCGTGTAGACGATATTGGAGAACACGAGACTCGCGACCCAGCCCGCCAGCACAAACTGCAATGGGTTATCGCACTGGATGCCAAAGAACAGGATGTCGCCCGCACACACGAGCGTTGCCTGCAGCAGGGCCAAACCGCCAAAGAACAGGTAGCGACCCAGGTAGATCTCGTGCAAGCGCACGGGGATGAGCTCGTTGATGAGTTCGTCGTCGACCGAGACCTTCATCATGGCCGCCAGCACGATCGAGCCGACCCATAGCGACAGAATCGTGTAGAACGGTGCCATGGCCGAACCGTAGTTGCGGATCGGATAGACCGGCTTGCGATCGAGCGCGACGGGGCCGGAAAGCGACACGGCCAAACCCTCGGGATCGTTGCCAATCATCGTCTTGATCGTGGCAAGGTCGTCCGACATCAGGGCGCCATCGAGCTCGTCCTTAAAGGCGCTGATCTTATCGGACGCTTCACCTAGCTGATCGGAAGCCTTGTTGACCAGCTTGGCGGCCTTGGAGAGGCCCTTTGCCAGCGAACCGGATGCGTCGGTCAGGCCGTCTACGGCGCTATCCAGATCGCCCGAGATGCCATCGAGCGAGTCCAGGATGCCCGAAACCGTCTTCTTGAGCTCCTTGGCCTTAACCGAGAACGTGGAATCGTAGTCGGACTTGGCGCCCGAAATGCCCGCCTTGGCATCGGCGATGGCCTGATCGACCTCGGCACGCGTGCTGTTGACCTCTGCCATGCTGTCAGAAAGGGACTTAGCAGTTGCCGTCAGGTCCTTGGCGTTGTTGCGATACTCCACCGCGATCCTGCCCAGCGATGTTGCCACAGATTTAAGGCTCTCCTGGAGCTTTTCGTCACTGACCTGCTCGGCAAAGCCGCGGAGCTGGTCGGCCGTGGCGTCGATATCGTCGGCACGTGTATTGAGCGCCGCCGCGGCATCGTTGAGCTGAGACACCGTAAGGTAGACATGCTGATTCGCGGCATCGAATGCCTTCGCAAGCTCGGCGGACACGTTGTCGAACGAGCCCGCGCTTCCGTCAATCGCGGCGTTGATGGCGTCGTTGGCGGTCTTCAGCGCTTCTTTGGAATCGCTCATGCCGCTCTTGGCATGCTCCATCAACTGCTTGGTCGACTCATCGACCGTACCCGTCTGCTGGAGCATACCGCTCGCCGACGTCAACGAATCGGACGTAGAGCTCAAAATGCCCGCCAGCGACGAAGCATTAGCCTGAACGTCTTGCAGGTCCCCAATCGAATCGCCGAGCGTCGAGGACAGGTTGGCGATAAAGTTGCTGACCTGGTCGGTGCTCATGTAATCGAGCAGGCTGGACACCGTCTTAAGACCGATGCTCGTAATGGTCTCGGTAAAAGATTCGTTAACCTGGTTCTGAACGGCGCTCGAACCCTTCTCGGTCACGATCTGCGCGATGGCGTTGGCCTTCTGATTCTCGTAAAACTCGATATCGGCATGCTTAACGTCGGTCGAAAAGAGCGTCATCATATCGGCACTAAACGTCTTAGGGATAACGACAGCCGCATAGTATGCGCCCGATTTGACGCCCTCGATGGCCTTTTCTCGATCGTTGAGCACAACCCAGTCGAAGTTCTCGTTGCCGCGCAGGGTGGCGGTCACGTTTTCGCCCACGTTGACCTCGACGGGGATCAGATCGCTCTCGTAACCCTCATCGGTGTTGACCACGGCGATCTTAAGATTGCCGGTGTTGCCGTACGGATCCCAGCTGCCGGCGATGTTAAACCACGCGTACAGGCACGGTACGATAATGAGGCCCATCACGACAACCAAGCCGATTACGGAGCGAGACACGTTTTGGACATCGCGCTTAAACAGATGCAGGATGTTCTTCATTTATGCCTCACCTCCTTTGGAGTGCTTGCCGAGCGGGGCGTTCTTTTCATTCATCACAAACGTGTCATCCCCGTTCTCGGGCACATGGGCCGCATCGCGATGACCACATTGGTTGACAGCCTGAGTCTTGGGTTCAGACCCCCGCTCGCTCGCATTCAAGCCGAACATGCGACGAGCGGCCGGAATGGCGGCCGTGTGCTCGCGCATCTCGCGGCGCAGGTCCTCATCCGAAAGCGCCGAGATGCGCATCTGGGTGTTGAGGCTCGAGCGGATGTACTCGATATTGATAAGCCAGCCGCAGATGGCAATAACCGAGATGATCCAAATGACAAGCAGGATGATCTTGCCGTTATTGTCGATATCGAGAACCGTCGACAGGACAAAGAGCAGGACCTGAACGCCCACCACGGCGGCGAAACCGCCCTTGATGTAGTACGGGTAGCGATGTTCAAAGGCGACCGCATGATCGAGCAGTTCGCGACGGTACGAATCGGAATCGAGCATGACGCGCATGGCCGTGCGCAGCGAGTAGCGCTGGCGCGGCAGGTCATTGGACTCGCAGATCATCATACCGGTCGTGGAAAGCTGTTTATCAAAGAGCAGGTTGAGGTTGAGCAGCAACGGACGCAGCTGCAAGCCAATAAAGAGTGCAATGGCAAGGAATACGCCCAAGATGCACAGGTTGAACAGGTAGTTGAACGAGTACATGCCGCCGACCGTCTCGCGCAGCAGATTGATGCCGTAGGTAAAGGGCAGCAGCGGATGCAGCCATTGGAAGAAGCCGGGCATCATCTCGATGGGATACATGCCCGACGAACCCGGGATCTGCACGATGACAAGAATGACGCCAATCGCCTTGCCGATATGCTTAAACGTGGTGGACAGCGCATAGATGATGTTGACGTACGTAAACGAGATGGCGATGCCACCCAGCACGAACAGCAGCGGGTTGATGCACTGTACGCCAATCACCAGATCGCCCACCGTCACGATGATGGCCTGGAGCGCGCCCAAGATCACCAGGAGCATCCAACGGCCGAAGTAGCCCTGGCGCGCCGTAAAGCTGCCAATGCCCTCGCGATCGACCTCGAGCTTGTAGATGGCGATGAGCACGTAACCGCCCACCCACAGCGCCAGATTGGTGTAGAAAGGAGCAATGCCCGAGCCGAAGCTCTTGACCGGATATATTGACTTTGAGGTCAGCTCGACCGGAGATGCCATGAAGTCTGCAACGTCATTGACATCGACGCCCGTCAGATCAGACAGCTCGCCCATAGACTCGGAGGTCTGCAGCGCCGCGATGTCGTTGGCGGCGGTTGCGAGCTTGTCCTGGACCTTGGCAAGCGAGGCATCGGTCTGGGACAGCGTGGTCTTGGCCTGACCGAGCGTAGCGTTGAGTTGCGAAAGTGTACCACGCGCACTTGCAATAGTAGGCGTAAGGCCAGACACGATGCCCGTCAGATCACCCGAGACGGCGGCAAAGGAATCGAGCGCGCTCGAGGCCTTCGGCAGCGCGTTTTGACCCAGGTCCGTCTGGGCCTGGCCAAGGTTGGTCGCACCGGTCTGAATTGCGTTATTGATAGCGTCGCTGGCGCCCGAGACAGTCGCGGCGTCATTCGCCATGGCGCTCGACTGCGCAGACAGACCGTCCTTGATGCTCTGAAGCTTTTCATTCTGCTCGCGGAGCAAATCGATGGTCGATACAATGCGCGCGTCAATTTCCTTGGAACCTGTCGACGTGTCATTGACGAGAATTTCCAAGTGCCCGATAACGGCCTTATTGTGGTCAATCGTCGCTTGGAGAGACTCAAGCGAGTTGTCGATACGGGTGGTCGTAGATGTGACCGCGCCCGTCAGCTTGCCGATGGCAGCGTTCGCAGAGGCCGACGTCTTGGTGAGCGCAAGGCTGCCTTCCGAGAGCGCCTTGGAGAGCGAGGTGATGGAGTTGCCCGCCGTGGTGCGAGCTTCGCTCAGCAGGTCGTTGCCCTGGGAGATCGCCTGCGTCAGCGACGGTGCCTGGCCTTGCAAGCCGGCAAGTGCCGCATCAGCCGAGGCGATAGCGCCACTCGTCTTATCGATGGCGGCATTCATATCGCCAATCGAATCGCGCACCTCGCCCAAGGTGTCGGACGCCTCGGACACCGAACTTGCCAGCGAGTCCTGAGTCTGGGTTGCCTTGTCCTTTAAATCGACACCGGCATCCTTGGCGATACCGGCAACAGTCTTGCCTACCGTAGAGACAAATTCCGAGTTGATCTGCTCCTCGATGGTGTTTGCACCGGTATCGGTAACCTTGGGCGCAATGGCGCTCTTCTTCTCATTGACGTAGTACGTGAGCTTGGGCTGATGGTAGTTGCCGTCGAGCATCGAAACCAGGTTATCCGAGAAGTTCTTGGGAATCACGATAGCGGCATAGTACTCGCCGCTCTCGACGCCCTCCTTGGCATCGGCCGTCGAGTCGACGAACGTCCAGCCCAACTGATGATTCTCCTTGAGCTGGTCGACCACTTTGTCGCCAGCGTTGAGCTCACCCACCAAGTCGTTTTGGGTGCCTCGATCGTTGTTGGCGATAGCAATCTTGATGCCTTGGGTGTTTCCATACGGATCCCAGTTTGCCACGATGTTATACCAGGCATACAGCGAGGGAATAACGCACACGCCTAGGGTAACCACCAGGGCGACGGGGTTCACAAGCAGTCGCTTAATGTCGCGCTTAAATATCGCAAAGGACACCTTTGCATTGGATAGTTTGCTGCCGAGACTCACGCTTGGACCATCCATCCTGTCGTTAAATCGAATCGTACTATCGACAACCATTGTAGTAGGCGCTTTAACGTCTCAAAGCACAATGGTGTTGAGTTTTGCGGGTAGCAATATACTACGAAGATGAGTTAACGTACAGATGTACAGTATCCTAAATTTCAGCAGGTCACAAAACCACAACCCGCACAAATTAGCAATTCAAATAGTCATCGGGGACGTTCTTAAACGACTAGTCAAACAAAAACGTCCCCAATGACTACTTAGGACCACGGCAACGTCGATGTTTTGGCAATGCCAGCGAGCGGGCGCCAGAGCGAACAAATTGGCATGAAAAGAGGACGGCATAGACCTTCTGGTCATGCCGTCCTCTTTGAATGACAAGTTGTCGCTCTGGCGCCCGCGCAGCGTCGACTGGTCCGCCGTTCGTTAGAACGGCGGAACTGAGGGCAGCGTCGAGCCGTTACGCGGTTTGGTAAAACCGCGTAACGACCCAACTACATCAAGTTGCAAACAGCTGCTGCGAAGGCAACGGGGTCCTCGGGCAGAATGCCCTCGACCAGCAGGGCCTGGTCATAGAGCAAACCGGAGTACTGCTTGATCTTGTCGGCGTCGCCCGCCTTCTGAGCGGCGACGAGCTTGGAAAAGACCGGGTGCTTGGCGTTGAGCTCGAGCACGCGCTGGCTCTTGGGCATACCGTCGGGCGCGCCCTCGGGACCCTTCTGGAGCACCTTCTCCATCTCGAGCGAAAGCGGGCCCTCGGTGGTGATGCACGCGGGAGCATCGGTCAGGCGCGCAGAGACGGCAACCTTCTCGACCTTGTCGCCGAGTGCCTCCTTCATGGCGTTAAAGAGGTCCTCGTTCTCCTTGGTGGCGTCCTCGGCCTCCTTTTTCTCGTCCTCGGTCGCCAGGTCAAGATCACCGGTTGCGACGTTCTTGAGCTCCAGGTGACGATCCTCAACCTCGGGCTCGGCACCATCGGCCACGGCCTTTTCGGCAGCCTCGCGGGCGGCATCGTCCTCGTAGATCTTGGGCATATCGGCGGCAACGTACTCACGCATAGCCTGGAAGGTGAACTCATCCACGTCCTGCGTCAGCAGCAGCACGTCATAGCCGCGGTCGAGCACGCCCTTTACCACGGGCATCTTGGCCAAGCGCTCACGCGAGTCGCCGGCGGCGTAGTAGATGGCCTTCTGATCCTCGGGCATGCCCTTGGCATACTCGGCCAGGGTAATCATCTTCTGTTCCTTGGCAGACCAGAACAGCAACAGATCGGCGAGCTCATCGGCCTTCATGCCATAGCTCGAGTAGATGCCGTACTTAAGGCCGCGGCCAAAGTTCTCAAAGAACTTCTCGTAGGCCTCGCGGTCGTTGTCGCGCATATCCTCAAGGTCGGCGGTAATCTTCTTTTCCACACGCTTGGCGATGGCCTTGAGCTGACGGTTCTGCTGCAGCGTCTCGCGCGAGATGTTGAGCGACACGTCGGCGGAATCCACGACGCCGCGGACAAAGTTGTAGTAGTCGGGCAGCAGGTCGTCGCACTTCTCCATAATCAGCACGTTGGAGCTGTAGAGCGACAGGCCCTTCTCGTAATCCTTGCTGTACAGATCGAACGGCGCGCGACCCGGCACAAACAGCAGCGCGTCGTACTCGAGCGTGCCCTCGGCGTGGAAGCTGATGGTGCGCGCAGGATTGTCAAAGTCGTGGAACGTAGACTTGTAGAACTCGTCGTAGTCCTTCTGCTCAACATCGGAGCTGCGCTTCTTCCAGATCGGCGTCATGGAATTGACGGTCTCGAGCTCCTGGTAGTCCTCGTACTCGGGCTTGTAATCGTCGCCGGCGTCCTCGGGCTTGGGTTTCTGGCGGCTCTTGGACACCATCATCTGAATCGGGTAGCGCACATAGTTGCTGTACTGCTGAATCAGGCTCTTGAGACCCCACTCGGTCAGGAAGCGATCGTAGGTCTCGGCCTCGCCGTCGGCATCGAGCTTCTCGTTCTCGCGCAGCGTCAGGATGACATCGGTACCGTGCTCGGCGCGCTCGCCGTCCTCGATGGTGTAGCCCTCAAGACCGTCGGATTCCCACACATGGGCGACATCCTCGCCGTAGGCGCGGCTGACGACCTTCACATGGCTGGCGACCATAAAAGCCGAGTAGAAGCCCACGCCAAACTGGCCGATGATGTCGACATCCGAACCCTGCTGCTCGGCGTTCTCGGTCTTAAACTCCTCGGAGCCGGAATGGGCGATGGTGCCCAGATTGCGCTCGAGCTCCTCGGCGGTCATGCCAATGCCGTTATCCGAGATGGTAATGGTGCGGGCGTCTTTATCAAAGGAGACGCGAATAGCCAGGTCGCCCTGGTCGATCTTGACGCTCGGATCCTGCAGGCTCTTAAAGTTGAGCTTGTCGACGGCGTCGCTCGCGTTAGAGATAAGCTCGCGCAGGAAGATTTCCTTATTGGTGTAGATGGAGTTGATCATGAGGTCGAGCAGTTTTTTGCTCTCGGTCTTAAATTGACGCATGTGCAGTCCTTTCGCGCTACCCCCGTCCGCAAAAACGGCCCGGTCTCCCGAGCCGAATCGCAGACCTGCTATGTTCAGACTTAGATTTTATAACCCATTAGCGCGCATATATACATACGGAATCGAAAAACTGTATGTCCAAGCGCTCCGATGCGCCAATTGCCAAGGAGCGTCCCCAACTGCCGGCAGAAAAGGAACGTCCCTATCTGCCATCTACGCGCTTGGCCATACAGACATGGGGCTGGCCCTCGTCTTCGTAATCTACCGGGGCAATTTGCGTGTAGCCCGCCTTTGCATAGAGCGGCAACACGTATTCCTGCGCATGCAGCTTAATAAGCTTAGCGCCGGCATCGCGTGCACACGAAGCACTGGCCTCGACGATCGCACTCGCCAGTCCGCGACGACGCATAGCCGGCAGCACGGCGACGCGCCCCATAATGTAGGTCTCCCCCGCCGCAACGCCTTCGTCCATGTCGCATGCCGGCAACACCGGGGCCTCTGCGTCAGCCACGCGCTCAAGCTCTTCGGGAAACACGCGCGAGCAACCGGCAAGCTCGCCGTCTACATAGAGCGTCACATGAATGCAGTTCTGATCCTCGTCGATAGCGTCGAACTCATTCTCGTAGCCCTGCTCGTCCATAAAAACGACGCGGCGCACCAACGCCGCGTCATCAAAGCATCCCGTCTTAAGTTGGATATCCATGGCTGCCCTTTCATTCAATGCGAACGTTAGGGACAGATATTAGCGAAAATGAGCTCCGCGCACACTAAACTTCGCGCGAGCCTTCGCCAGGCAATCGTAATGACCCACGTTATGGGCATCGCTCGCGATGAAGCTGTACAGGTTCTGATCGAACAGGCGCTGTGCCGGCTTTTTCTCGCGACCAAAGCGACCGCCGGCAATAAAGTCCGCCGAAGCCTGCAGCTTGCAGCCCATATCGACCAGGCGCTCCGCCACGCTTACATCCTTTTGAACCGCACGATAGCGCTCAGGATGAGCGATGATCACCTGGTAGCCACGGCACTGCAAATCGTAAATCGTGTTCTCGTACTCTCTAAACGCATACGCATCGGCATGCGTCGAAAGTTCGAGCAGAAACTCGTTGGTCCCATCGAAATGCAAGTGCTCCGCGGCATCGATACCAAGCTCAACGAGCTTTCGATGGTTGACCTCGAAGCCCATCTGGAGCGGAAAACCGTCAGCGTTATCACGCAGCAGCTCAAAGGCATCCCACATCTTGTCGTAATCAAAATAGGGATCACGGCAGTGAGGAGTGCAAACGATTCTGGTTACACCGGCCCGCTTGGCAGCCTCGAGCATCGCCAAGCTCTCATCGAGATCGGCGGCGCCGTCGTCTACACCCGGCAAGATATGGCAATGAATGTCACGCATAGGTCAGCCTTAATCAACTAAACGTTTGCTCGGTTGGTGAAGATGCCCTTTTTGGAAGTCCCCTGATCGTCGGAGCCCTTCTTCACCTTCTTACCGTCCTTGGTGTAGTAGGAGTAGTAGTACTCGCTGGTCTCGGTCTCGCAGTAGTTCATAACGGTACCGATGAGCTTGACCTTCTCGGACTTCTTAAGCTGACCGATGGCGTTGAGCGCCTCCTCGCGCTTGGTGAAATCCTCACGCACGACAAAAAGCGCACCGTCGGTCAGACTTGCGATCTCGGCAGCATCGATGAAGGTGCCGACCGGGGGAGCATCAAAGATGACGTACTGGAACTTGGCGGACAGTGCCTTTACCAGCTTGGCAAAGCGGTGAGAGACGATGATGTCGGCAGGATTGGGAATATGCGGCTCGGCATCGAGGAAGTAGAAGTTCTTCTGACCCGTCTCGACAATCGCCTGGTCAATAGAAACCTGCTCGGAAAGGACTGCATAGAGTCCGCCGCGGGAGCGGACGCCGAGCATATCGGCAAGGGACCTGCGACGCATATCAGCCTCGACCAGCAGGACGCTCTTGCCGCTGGTGGCGATAGCCTGGGCAAGGTTGATGGAAACCGTAGACTTGCCCTCGTTGGGAATCGAGGAGGTAACGGTGATGGTGCGAATGGGGTCGTCCACGCTCGCAAAGCGGATGTTGGCCAGAAGGGTCTTGGCGGCATTCTGTACAACGAGCTTATCGGTGTTCTTTGCCTTAGCCATGCCTATTTACCACCTTTCATAGCCGGAATTCGGCCAACAACGGGAATGCCCAGGAGCTCTTCCGCCTCTTCGGCACCGCGGATGCGGGTATTGAGCATGTCTGCCAAAACGACATAGGCGACTGCGATAAAGATACCGGCGAGGAACGCGACGGCAATATACAGCGTGCGCTTGGGGCCGCTGGGGGCTTCGGGGGTCTTAGCCTCGTCGATAACGTTGATGCTCTGGGCAGCGCCGACGTTCTGAGCGACCGTACTCACCGAGCTAGCTATGGCCTTTGCGACCTCAGCCGTCTCCTTGGCATCGGTGCCGGTAACCGAAAGCGTAATGACACGCGTGGTGGTCTCGGAGGAAACAGACACCTTGTAGTCATCCAGATCGGTGAGGCCCAGTTCCTTGGCGGCGCCGCTCTTAACGCTATCGCTATCCAGCAGCGTGGCGATATCGTTGGAAAGCATCTGGCTCGCCGAGAGATCGTTGTAGCTCATCTGGCCGCTATCGTCGGTCTTGGCGAGAATGTACATGCTCGTCGTCGCGGTATAGGTGTTGTCCATCGCGGCGAAGGACACGATGCCCATGGCGATCGCGCAGACCACCGGAAGGGTGATGACCAGCTTGAGGTGCTTCTTCAGCAGCTGGAACAGTTCGAGAAGGGTCATGCAGCTTGCCTTTCATTTCCCCAGTTCGGATTGACAAAACTGTCCGTATGTTATCGCATCTTTTTACCGAGACCAAACTCTATACATAAGAAACAGGCTCTCCTGTAAAAATGTCGGAAGCAATCGTAAAATTGCACAACAACGCCGCACCCGAAAGTCAAATGCGGCGTCTACATCAATACCTATGTTGTATCGCTATGCGAATGGCTCGTCCTGCTGTATGGGAAACGTCACCGTAATGGTGGTTCCCACGCCCAACGCGCTCGACAGATCGAGCGTGGCGTGATGATACAGGGCCGCATGCTTGACAATGGCAAGCCCCAGACCGGTTCCGCCGCGCGCCTTGGACCTACTCTTGTCCACGCGATAGAACCGCTCAAATACCTTGCCCTGTTCTTCAGGCGCGATACCGATTCCCGTGTCGGCGACCGCAAGGAACGGATGGCCTTCGTCGTTGGTGCCGCACTGCAGCGTAACCGCACCGCCGGGTCGATTGTAGCGGATGGCGTTGCTCGCCAGATTATAGATGAGCTCGTCAATCAAGCGCGACACGCCTTCGATGACCACAGGCTTGGTCTCATGACTTATCGTCACATTCGCCTGACGGGCGACCTGTTCAAGACGCTGCTCAACCGCGTAGATGGCACGCGAGAGCTCAATAGGCTCCGTGGAACCAATGGGCACCGCCTCGCCCTCAGTTGCACGCTCGGCCTCGTCCAAGTTAGACAGCGTAAGGATGTCGTTGACAAGCGCCGCCAAACGGCCCGCCTCACGATAGATGCGACCGCCAAAGTTGCGCAGGTCGTCCTCGCCCTCGACCAGGCCGTTTGCGATGAGCTCGGCATAGCCCGAAATCGCCGTAAGCGGCGTCTTGAGCTCATGAGTGATATTCGCCGTGAACTCGCGGCGCATACGGTCGTTGTCCGCTAGCACCGCCATTTGGCGCTTGAGCTCCTGGCGCTGCGACTCGATACGCTCAAGCATGGGGACCATCTCGGCATAGGCGTGCTCATAGCTACGGCGTGGGTGGTCCAAATCCACCTCTTGCAACGGCGCGATGATGGCACGGGACTCGCGGCGCGCCATAAAAAACGAGAGTACCGCACCCGCTGCCGCGATAAGCAGCATCGGCGCCACCATCGACAGCAAAATCGCCGCAACGCCAGGCTGGGCCTGCGCCAAGCGGACAACCTGGCCGTTATCAAGGGCGACGGCGCGATACAGCATAATCTCGTCGAGCGTAGAGCTTGCGCGCTCCGCGGAACCCAAACCACTCTTAAAGGCCTCGATGACCTCGGGGCGATCGCCATGGTTGGGCAGTGTAGAAGGCGACGCCTCGTTGTCGTAGGCAACCGATCCATCCTTGTTAATCAGCGTGATGCGCAAGTCCTCGCGATCGAGGCTACGCAAGAACGGGATGGGCTCCTGCTGCTCGTCGAGGGCGGCAGCAATGAGCTCGGTTTCCTGCGCCAGGTTGGCACTCGTGGCATCCGCCAAGGTGTTTTGCACAAAGAACGCACCCAGCACCGTAAACGCCACGATAACCGCCATGGCGCAGACAAAGATCGTCACAAAAACGCGGTGCGACAGCGTATGTTTTCCCTGGGGGGCGAAGACCACGGGTTACTCCTCCGATGCGGTGGCCGCGGTGTCGTCACCTTCGGTACCATCACCGGCAGAAGGCTCGGCCAAGCGGTAGCCCACGCCGCGTACGGTCTCGATGGCGCTGGCATGCTCGCCCAGTTTTTGGCGAAGCGTCTGCACGTGCACGTCAACGGTGCGCGAACCGCCGTCGAAGTCCCAGCCCCACACGCTCTGCAGCAACGACTCGCGGGTAAAAACCACGCCGGGCTTGCGCATGAGGTACTCGAGCAGGTCGAACTCGCGCAGGGTGAGCTTAAGCGACTCGCCGGCAACAGTCACCTCACGATGGCTGGGCGAGAGCACGATGTCGCCCACGCTGAGCACATCGCTTGCCTGTTTGACCATGCCGCCGCGACGCAGCAGTGCGCGGCAGCGGCTGGCGAGCTCCATGAGCGAAAACGGCTTAGTCAGGTAATCGTCGGCACCGCCATCGAGCGCCATCACCTTGTCGAGCTCGGTATCCTTGGCGGTAAGCATCATGATGGGCACCGTCGCCGTCAGGCGATCGGCACGCAGTCGACGCATAATCGCCAAGCCATCGGTATCGGGCAGCATGATGTCGAGCAGGACGGCATCGGGTACCCGTCGCGCCACGGCAGCCTTAAACTCACCGTCGCACGAAAAGCCTTCGGCCTCAATCCCCTGCTTGCGCAGCGCATAGACCGTCAAATCCCTGATGTTGTCATCGTCCTCGACGTAATAGATCATGTTGAACCCCTTTGCGGCCGGCATGACCGCATCTTAACCCTAAAGGTACCTTTACTAGATGGTATCAGCCAAAACGCCCCGTCAAATAATCCGCCGTGCGCGGATCGGTCGGATTCTTGAAGAGTTGGGCGCGTGCTCCACCAGCTCACCCAGCAAAAAGAATGCGACCGAATCGGAGATACGCGCCGCCTGCTGCATATTGTGCGTAACGACCACGAGCGTGCAGGTCTCTTTGAGCTCGCAGGCCAGCTGCTCCACCACCAGCGTCGACACAGGGTCGAGTGCCGAGGTCGGCTCGTCCATCAGCAGAATGTCGGGCTGCACGGCAAGTGCGCGGGCGATGCACAGACGCTGCTGCTGGCCGCCCGAAAGACCCAGACCCGACTCTTTGAGCTTGTCCTTGGCCTCGTCCCACAGGGCGGCGCGTCGCAGGGAGTCTTCGACCAGCTCGTCGAGCACGACGCGATCGCGCACACCCATACCGCGCGGCCCATAGGCGACGTTGTCGTAGATGCTCATGGGAAACGGGTTGGGGCGCTGGAACACCATGCCCACGCGCTGGCGAAGGCGGCAGATGTCGTAGTCGCCCAGGATATCTTGACCATCGAGCGCAATCTTGCCCTCGATTCGGCAGTCCTTGATGCCGTCGTTCATGCGGTTAAAGCAGCGCAGCAACGTGGACTTTCCGCAGCCCGAAGGCCCGATGAACGAGGTAATCTGCTTGTCGCGGATCTTGATATTCACGTCCTTGAGCGCATGGTGGTCGCCATAGAACAGGTCGAGGCCCTCAACATCGATTCGCGTCGGTGAGGCGGCAAGATCCTCTGCCGTGGGGCGAGTCGCATCCCCAACCTCGCGCTCGTGCGCGGCCTCGGCCTGCGCTTTCATGAGTTCTTCAAGCTCCGTGGGCTCCACAGCCGCAGCAGCCGTCATACCGCATACCTCCACATCAATATCAATTCAGCAGTATCGATAGTAGAAATCGCGGCTCATATGCACGTGAGCGCATTGTCAAGTGTTTGTAAGGGCACACTGGCTATGCGGCGGGCAGCTCGATGGTGAATATCGTGTGTTCGGGCGTCGATTCACATGCAACGGTACCGCCGTGCGCGCATACGATCTCCTTGGCGATGGCAAGCCCCAGTCCAGCGCCGCCGCGATTGGTCGCACGCGCCGCATCCAGGCGATAGAACTTCTCAAAGATCACCTTGAGCTTTGCCTCAGGGATGGGATCGCCCTGATTGATAAAGCGCACGCGCACGCCACCGCCGTCCCGGCGTCTGGCCTCGATCGTGATGGTCGAGCCCTCATAGCTATAGGCAATAGCGTTTTTCATGATGTTGTTGAACACGCGAGCCATTTTGTCGCCATCCACGAGCACCGTCAGGTCCTCGCGAATATCAACTTGGACTTCCTTATGCTGCTCGTTGAGGATGGGATAGAACTCGTCAGTCACCTGAGCCAGCAGCAACCCCAGATCAACATAGCCGCGCGTGAGCACGATATCGTGGAAGTCAAAGCGCGTGATATCGAAGAACTCTTCGATGAGCGTATCGAGCCGGTGCGCCTTGTCGAGCGCCACGCCCGTAAAGTGCGCACGTTGCTCAACCGGCAGCTCGGGAGCCTCTTGCAGCAGCGAAAGATAGCCCACCACACTGGCAAGCGGGGTGCGTAGGTCATGTGCCAAGTACGTGACCAAATCGTCCTTGCGATGCGACTCGTCACGCAGAGCTTGCTCCACCTTGCGCTCACGGTCACGCACGCGGTTAAGGGCGCCCTCGACCTCCAAGAAGTCGCCGTCGATGTTATCCCAGGTGTCGGGGTGATCGATCAGGCGATCTTGAATACGAGCGGCCAGCACACAATCGGCATGCTGCTCGCCCTGCTCGTAGCCCTGGTAGTACAGGGCGCGGCCACACAAGAACAGCACGCACGCGGCAAGCGCCAGCACAAAGCCAAGCATGTTGAATACAAAGCCGGCATCGAACAGCACCGGCCCTTCGATGCCGCCGAGCGCCATGGCGCCAATCGCCAACGTCATGGCCCACGCGGCGCCGCCAATCACCACGCAGCGGCACACGATCTCAAATCGATCGATCAGCAAAAAGCCGACAAGCAGCACCGCCAAGATTCCGACGATGTTGTCGATGCCAATCAGCAGCAGGCTCAGCAAAAAGAGCAGCACCGTTGCAAGCGCGCGGTTGTCGACGACCGACCTCACGTATTCAAAGAGCCGATCGGGCACCTCGAACGCTTGCCTATCGTCTTTTGTCATATCAAGATCCTCACAAGCGAAAAGCGTTATTCGATGATGTAGCCGACGCCCCAGACGTTTTTGATAAAGCGTGGCTTTTGTGCGTCGTCGCCGATCTTTTCGCGCAAGTGGCGAATATGCACCATCACCGTATTGTTGGAGCCGGGCATAAAGTCCTCGTTCCACACCGCGCGGAACAGGTCCTCCACGGCCACCACGCTGCCGCGATGCTCGACCAGATACAGCAAGATTGAATACTCGGTGGGCGTGAGGCGAACCGGTGAACCGTCCACTGTCACGGAACGAGCATCGCGGTTGATCTCCAAGCCGTCGAGCTGAATGGTCGGCGACTCGGCCGCCTGTGCACGGCTACCGTAGCTGGTGTAGCGGCGAAGCTGAGCGTGCACGCGCGCGATGAGCTCCAGCGGACGGAACGGCTTGACCACGTAATCGTCCGCGCCAAGCGAAAGGCCCCCGATCTTGTCTTGCTGGGCATCGCGCGCCGTCAGCATGATCACGGGATAGGTATGGCTGGAACGGATCGTACGCAGCAGCTCAAACCCATCGATATCGGGCAGCATGACATCAAGCAGCGCCAGATCGAACTCCTGCTCCAAGATTGCCTTGGCAGCATCGGCCCCGCTATAGGCAATCTGGACATCAAAGCCCTCTTTTGTAAGGTAGATGCCAACCAAGTCGGCGATGGCCTTCTCGTCATCAACTACCAAAATGCGCTCGTTCATGCGTGCTCCTCTCGCGCTCCATTATGCCTGAGGCGACGCACGCCACACACAACAAGCGTGGGTGATTAAGTCGGCCTTAAGCACCCTTGTGCCCGTTCGGGTGCGGATGTGGGCCAAGCGCGCACGCGATGATCGCCGACGCCGGCAAACGATATACTCTAGTTTCAGAAGAGACCATCCCGTCGAAAGCGAAATCTGTGAAGTCCCTCACCTCTTTTGCAAAGCGCTCAGCCCAGCTTGCCGCCGGCTTTGTCTGCGCTATCGCCCTTGCCGCTGGCGCGCCCACCGTCGCCGGCGCCCAAGTGCTCACGACCGACAATGTTTGCGGCAAAACCGCCGATGCGCGCGGCATCACGGCCGAAAACCTGCCCGATATCGATGCGACCAATGCCCTCGTCATGGGCAAAGACGGCACCGTCTACTATGGGCGCGGCGCCGATGAGCAGGTCAAGATTGCCTCGATCACCAAGGTCATGACCGCAATCCTAACCGTCGAGAATTGCAAGATGGACGAGAAGGTCACGGTGAGCAACGCCGCAGCCACCGTGGGTAATTCGACCGCCGGCTTGCTCGAAGGCGACGAGCTTACCGTGGAGCAGGCACTGCGCGGCCTGATGATTCCCTCGGGCAACGACGCCGCCATCGTGCTCGCCGAATATGTGGGCAAGAAAATCGACCCTAAGACCAAAGACGCCGAGGCCACATTTGTGAAGGCCATGAACGAGCGCGCTAAGAAGCTCGGCTGCACCGGTACGCTTTTTGAAAACCCGCATGGTCTGGACTTTGATGAGTGGGCTGGCAATATGCACTCAACCGCACACGACGTAGCGCTGATGATGCAGGAGGCCATGAAAAACGACACGATCCGCGAGGTCGTAGCGAGCGAGGATTCCTGGATCGCGGTCACGGGCGCCGACGGCACCGACCATTCGCATTCCATGGACACGCATAACTATTTGCTGGGCCAAGATGGCAACATCGGCGGCAAGACCGGCACCACCGACGACGCGGGCTATTGCTTTACGAGCGCCTACAACCGCGACGGCGACGAGATCTACACCGTCGTTTTGAACTCCACCACCACCGACCAGCGCTTTACCGATACCGCAACCCTTGCCAATTGGTACTACGGCCACAAGGTCACGGTCGCGATCGCCAACACGCAGGAAAAGACCGCCAACGGCAACCCGCTCATGGCACGCATTAGCCAGACAGATTGGACGGACAAGACGATCGACGCCACGCTCGCCGACCCCACGGCGCAAGCGACCGTGTTTTCCCTTGCCGGCGAGGTGACCGAAAAGGTTAGCTACGACGATCTTTCGGGCACGGTGCATGTGGGCGACAAGGTGGGCAGTGTTACTCTCAAGCAGGACGGCACCAAAATCGCCGTTATGGACCTGGTTGCCGACGAGGAAGGCTCGGGGCCGAATCCCATTGAATGGCTCCTTGTGAAGCTCGACCGCCTGGGCCGCCGCATCGACAACCGCCCGCTCACAGCCGAGAGCGAAACCGTAGCCAAGGCTCCTGAGGTGTAGGGCCAAAGCGTTATCACATCGAACCAAATGAGGCGTCCAACGGGGCGCCTCATTTTTTTGAGGGTTCGAATCCCCAGCTAACGTTCTTCTAATTAAAAAAAGGGCCCCAAATGGAACCCTTCTTCAAATTCATACTGGCGGAGAGCTGGGGATTCGAACCCCAGATGCCCTTTTGGGGCATACTCGCTTAGCAGGCGAGCACCTTCGGCCTCTCGGTCAGCTCTCCGTAACAGCCGTTCTATAGTAACCAAACAGCCTAAGATGGGCAAGAGGAAATTTTCTAATTGCCTAGCATCCTTTCCTCCTTGGAAGCTTCGCCTACCCCAGCGAGCGGTTGAGGGAGCCGAGCTCGTCGTTGCCCATGGTGCGCCACATTTGGAAGATGCAACCGCGTGCCAGGAAAAAGAAGCCGTTGTCGACCAGTTGCACAGCGGCATCTGCCAGCTGATTCGTCACGGCGGACACTGGCGGCAGCTCGAGTCCAGCCTTGCGGATGGTCTCGACCGCCTCCTCGAACGTCGGAGGCTCGCTGACGCCCATCTCATTCATAAGGCCCTGCATTTCTTCCAGCGCACTACTGCCCGATTCCTCACCGCGCGGCACCAGACGGTAACAAGCCAGCGCTAGGTCGACCTGATCGCAATTCCAATAGGCAAACGCCAAGCGATAGAACAGGTAGCCGATTGCAGAACGATCGCTGGCAATACGTAGGCCGTGGCGCGCCACCTCGATAATCTCGTCAAAGCGCTCCAGACGCGCAAGCACGTTGATGAGCGCAAAGTGCGATTGCATGGACGAGCGTGCCAGATCGTAAAGATGGCGCACCTCGGGCAGTGCTCGTTCAAAGTCCTCTTGCTCGGCATAAAAGCTGCAGATCTCGTGCTGGGCAAAGTACAGTGCATCGGGCGCACGAAGGATTCGCACAGAGCGGTCTTCTTCCAACACCGGTAGCACCATGCGCACCAGCTGGTTATCGCAAAACTGCGTTTGAACCGGACCTGTCGCCAAAAGCTCGGCGACGGCGCACTTAGCCTCCAACTCCTCGACAAGACGAGAAAAGCCTTCAAAAGCACCTGTACGGTCGACTTTTGCCTGCTCGCGCAATTCAACAACACGGGCCACGTATGGGTCGTCGTCCTCTTCCATGACCTCCAACTCGTCAGCCGTATCGGCAAGTAGCAGATCGCGCAACGCCGGCGGCAGCGTGCGATGGTCATCACGCGGACGAGCATGAACCTCCGCAGGCTCAATCGTCTCCGGAGCGGTTGACTCATACGCCTCAAGCACACGCTTGCACGGCATATCGTCCATATCCATGCTCTCAAGATCCTTGGCGACAGGCACGCAATCGGCCAGATAGGCCGCGCGCCCAAAGAAATACGTTGTGACAACGCGCTCGCCCTGCTCACTGTCGGGAGCAGCAATCTGCACACAGCAGCGCGTGATGCAGGTGCCCGCGGCAAAACACGCTGCCGCAAGCGTGAGCGCCACGCGCGCATCGTGCTCCGCGGCCCAGATCGCGCGCGTGTCCTCGTCCAGCTCGCGCCAGGCGTCATCCTGAGCGTCGTATTCACGTTGCGGCATGGCATCAACGACAGACTGCCCAAACCGAACGAGCATAATCCCCTCGGCAACGTTTGCCCGATAGGTATAGTCGAGCCGCGTGACCACGTTGAGCGCCTCAACGATTCGCGCAAAACGGGTGCGCACGTCCCACTCGCCGCCCGGCTGGCACGAAACCGTTCCCGGCTTGGCCCACGGGTTATCGCTCGAGGCCGTATCGAGCAGTCGGGGAACATCGTTGGTCGTCTTGGCGATATGCCACGCATCAAAGAGCGCGCAGCCCTCAAGACTCGGCGAGGATGCCGCAGGGGCCAATCCAGCCCCGATGCGCTCGAGGATGCCGGAGAGGCGGTTGAGACGGCACTCGATGGCAAGCAGCATGTCAATCTCGTCCTGGTCCAGCAGGCTACGATCAAAATTGAGATAGAACAACTTTGACCGGTCGATGCGCGCTAGGCTCATTTCTGACTTGGCGGCAATGGTGCGCAGACGGGGCAAGTCGACCTCGCTCATAAGGGCGGCGGCATAGCGCTCGAT
>CABUMU010000017.1 GCA_902492855.1 uncultured Collinsella sp.
TACCGCGCTGTGTTCGGTACCGAGACCGCTCAGAGCGAGGTGGAGTAACGAATGATTGAAACTGAGAACAAGGTGTATGCCCGTCGCTGCGAGAGCCATGTCGAGGCCCTGCGCCGCGCCGTTCCGGGCTGCATCGAGAAGGTCGAGTGGCAGTGCGAGGACCAGCTGACGATCACCGTCAAGCAGGACAAGCTGCCCGAGGCCGTCCACTACCTGTACTACGAGCGCTACGGCTGGATTCCCGTGATCATCGGCAACGATGAGCGCAGCCTGTGCGGCCGTTACGCCGTGTACTACGTCATCTCCATGGAGGGGGAGGACCCCGGCTGGGTTACCGTGCGTGCCGAGGTCGACCCCGCCAAGATGACGTTCCCGTCCGTGACGCCGTTCGTCCCCGCCTGCGTGTGGGGCGAGCGCGAGCTGCGCGATATGTTCGGCCTGATTCCCGAGGGTCTGCCCGACCGCCGTCGCCTGGTGCTTCCCGACGATTGGCCCAGCGGGCTGTACCCGTTGCGCAAGGATTCGATGGATTACCGCTTCCGCCCCGCCCCCGCGAGCGACATGGAAAACTACGAATTCTTGGCCGACACCAAGGGCAAGGAGACCACGCTCGTCCCCATGGGACCGTTGCACATCACCTCCGACGAGCCCGGCCACTTCCGCCTGTTCGTTGAGGGCGAGACGATCGTCGATGCCGACTACCGTCTGTTCTACGTGCACCGCGGCATGGAGAAGGTCGCCGAGACGCGCCTGAACTATGACGCCGTGACGTTCCTCGCCGACCGCATCTGCGGCATCTGCGGCTGCGCCCACTCGGTGGCCTATGCCGAGGCCGTCGAGCGCGCCCAGGGCATTCATGTCCCGCCGCGTGCCCAGTACATCCGCGCCATCATGCTCGAGGTCGAGCGTCTGCACTCACACCTGCTCAATATTGGCCTCGCATCGCACTACACCGGCTTCGACTCCGGCTTCCAGCAGTTCTTCCGCGTCCGCGAGAAGTCCATGGACCTGGCCGAGAAGCTCTCCGGTCACCGCAAGACCTACGGCCTCAACGTGATCGGCGGCGTGCGTCGCGACATTTTGGCCGAGCAGAAGCTCTCCACGCTCACGACCATCCACCAGCTGCGCTCCGAGGTTCAGGAGCTCGTCGACGTCTTGCTCTCCACGCCCAACTTTATTGAGCGTACGAGTGGCATCGGCATCTTGGACCGCAAGATCGCACGCGACTTCTCGCCGGTCGGCCCGCTCATGCGTGGCTCGGGCTATGCCCGCGACGTGCGCTTTGACCATCCCTTCGACGGCTACGCCGATCCGGACGTTCAAAAGATGCACGCCGCCACGGCTGACACCTGCGATGCCTTCGGCCGTACCGCCGTCCGCATCCAGGAGGTCTACGATTCGATCGACATGATCGAGACCATGCTCGAGAACTGCCCGTCGGGCCCCATCCTCACCACGGATTGGGAGTACACCCCGCACAAGTACGCAATCGGCGCCACCGAGGCGCCGCGCGGCGAGGACGTGCACTGGGCCATGCTCGGCAATAACCAGAAGTGCTACCGCTGGCGCGCCAAGGCCGCCACGTACAGCAACTGGCCGGTCCTGCGCTACATGTTCCGCGGCAACACCGTGGGCGACGCGGCGCTGATCGTCGGCTCGCTCGACCCGTGCTACTCCTGCACCGACCGCGTGACGGTGACCGATGTCGCCGCCAAGCGCGACCATGTGCTCGACAAGGAACAGTTCGAGAACGTCTGGCGCGACAAGTCGCCGCTTGCGGGCGAGGGCACCATGGCCGCTCCGCTCGATGAGGAGGCGCTCTAATATGCTGAAGCTTTGGAAGGTCAACGCCAAGGCCGGCGACGCGACGGTCAAGTACCCGTTTGCGCCGTTCCCCACCAATAAGGACATGCGCGGCAAGCCCGAGCACAACGCCGAGCTCTGCATCGCCTGCGGTGCCTGCGGCGTGGCGTGCCCGGCCGATGCCATTCGCATGGACACCGACCTTGCGGCCGATACCATCACCTGGTCGATCGACTACGGCCGCTGCATCTTTTGCGGCCGCTGCGAGGAGGCCTGCCCCATGGAGGCCATCAAGCTCACCGAGGAGTTTGAGCTGGCCGTCATGAGCAAGGACGACCTCACCAGCAAGAGCGTCTATACGCTCGAGCACTGCTCGCGTTGCGGCAAGCCGTTTGCCCCGCACAAGGAGATCGACTACGCCAAGCGCCTGCTGCAAAAGGCCGGCGGCATGGAGGCCGAGCAGGCCGCCCGTACCGTCGGTATGTGCCAGGAGTGCAAGCGCGAGCTCGATGCCCTGCGCGCCGCTTCGGCCGTAAAGACCGGCAACGCGCACGGCATGGCTGCCAACGAGACGCTTGCGTCCGGTGAGCCTCAGGGCCCCGGCATGGAGTATCTGGGCGGCCATGGCGTGAACCCGGAGTATATCGACCGCGAGCTCAACCCCGATGCGCCCGAGATTCCCGCCGGTCCGGCGCCGGTCGAGGGCATCATCATGGATTTTGAAACGAAGGAGGAGTAACCATGGCCGAACCCACGCTTTTGCCCGAGCGGCTTCAGTACCGCCCGACCAAGATCGAGCTCGACGAGAGCATCGAGAAGGCCAAGGCGACCCTTCTTAAGAAGATCAAGCGCTCGGTGTACGTCTACCGCGTTGACTGTGGCGGCTGCAACGGCTGCGAGATCGAGATCTTCGGTTCCATCACGCCCGTCTTTGACGTCGAGCGCTTTGGCATCAAGGTCGTGCCCTCGCCCCGTCACGCCGATGTGCTGCTGTACACCGGCGCCGTGACGCGTGCCATGCGCATGCCGGCCCTGCGCGCCTTTGAGGCCGCACCCGATCCCAAGATCGTGGTGTCCTATGGCGCGTGCGGCTGCACCGGCGGAATCTTCTACGACAACTACTGCGTCTGGGGCGGCACGGACAAGATCTTGCCGGTCGACGTCTACATCCCCGGCTGCCCGCCCAGCCCCGCGCAGACCGTCTACGGCTTTGCCATGGCGCTCGGTCTGCTGGACCAAAAGCTCCATACCGAGACCACGGTGGAGGCCGCCGGCGAGCAGGCCGATATCCTGCACCCCGGCGTGCCGTACAAGCTGCGCGTGGCCATCGAGCGCGAGGCTCGCGCCATGAGCGGCTACCGTTACGGCCGCGATTTGGCCAACGGGTTTATGGACACGCTCGCAGGGGCGCCCAAGGGCGATATCCGCGGTGCCATGGCGCTGCTCATCGACAAGCAGGACGATCCGCGCCGCGTCGAGGTGTACTCGGCGCTGCAGGATCTGGTGCTGGCCGGAGGTCGCTAGATGGAGCTCACGGACCGCTCTGGTTACTTTGCGGGCCCCGGTATGCTCGGCGGCTCTTTTGGCGATGCTTCGCGCGCAAGCGACGAGGCCGCCGAGGGCGTCGCCGACCCCTGCCTGGGCCACGCGCCCGACCAGGTGGTCTTCTACGAGCTCACGCGTAAGTTTGTGGAGACCGAGGAAGACGTTCCCCAGGAGGCCTGCGACGTGCTGTACTACACGCTCGCCGTGGGCCACCACACCGGCGTGCTCGATTGCTTTGAGCCGCGCCTTTCGGTGCCGGTGGATGTGTTCTATACGCTTATCGACGCGCTGCCGGAGGGGGAGGCCAAAACCAAGTTCGAGGCCATCCGCTCCTTTGGTGAGTGCCAGCTCGACAAGGCGGCGGTGCCGTCGCTGCTCGAGGCCTGCGATGCGTTGCTCGACGAGCGTGGTTTTCGCGGTTCTGCCAAGGCCGGCATCTCGGTGTTCGACGACGACTTTGGCCTGCATGCCCAGCAGGTCGCGTTTCTGATGAAGTTCCGCGATCTGGTTGAGCGCGTGCGCGATGTGTCGGGCGTGTATCTGACGGGAAGGTTGCAGTAATGGGTCGCGTTGTGGATGGTCGTGTGAACGGCGCCCCGTTTGCGGGCATCGTGCTCACGGCGGGAAGCGTGCTGCGTGCCGACGATGCCGCCGGCCCCGTGCTCTCCAAAAAGATGGAGGACGCGCCGCTTGCCGGCTGGTACACCATCGATGGCGGTCAGACGCCCGAGGATGACATCATCGAGGTCAAGCGCGAGCGTCCGCCGCGTTTGGTTTTGGTCGATGCCGCCGACATGGCGCTGCCCGTCGGGTCCATCCGCTTGCTCGACAAACGCGACGTGGCCCGCAAGTCGATGTTCACCACGCATTCGCTTCCTTTGTCGATTCTGATCGAGGAAATCGAGCAATCGTGCGAAGATATCGTCTTCATAGGGATTCAGCCGGGCGACACGGAGTTCTACAACCCTATGTCCCCGGAGGTCTTTGACGCCGTCGACGCCGTGTACGACGCCGTGGCCGCCAACGACTTTTCCCACTTTGTCCGCTTGGGACAAGAGCAATAGGAGCGCTTGTCCCTGCTGATTAGGAAAGAAGTGATTGACATGGCAGATTCCAAGGCGGAGTACCCCGCTCCCGATTGCCTGGCGCCCGCCGCGATCGAGGCCAAGACCGAGGCCGCCGGCGTGACCAAGGCCAACCTGCCGGTCGCAAAGGCCTTTGTTTTGGCGATGTTCGCTGGTGCGTTCATTGCCTTCGGCGGCCTGTTCTTTACCGTGTTCTTGAGCGATAGCACGCTGGGCTGGGGCGCCCAGCGCGTCGTGGGCGGCCTGTGCTTTTGCCTGGGCCTGGTGCTCGTGCTGGTGTGCGGCGCCGAACTGTTCACCGGCAACTCGCTTATGGTCTGCGCGCTCAAGAGCAAAAAGATCACCCTGGCTCAGATGCTCAAGGCATGGCTCGTCGTGTGGGTCGGCAATTTTGTCGGTGCTCTGTTCATCGTCTTTTTGGTGTACATGGCCGGCATTTACAAGCTCAACGGCGAGGCGGTCGCCAACTCCATGGTGAGCGTCGCCGCCGGCAAGGTGACGATCGACTGGGTGACGATCTTCTTCCGTGGCATCCTGTGCAACATCTTTGTGTGTCTGGCCGTGTGGATCGGTACCGCCGGCAAGACCGTGGTCGATAAGGTTGTGGGCATTCTGCTGCCGATCGCCGCCTTTGTGGCCTGCGGTTTTGAGCACTGCGTCGCCAACATGTACTTTTTGCCCATGGGTGCCGTGATGCACGCGTGCGGCTATGGCGCCGACGTCGCCGGCGCCGATGCGCTCAACGCCGCGGGCATTGCGTTTAACCTGTCCGCTGCCACGCTGGGCAACATCGTGGGCGGCGCGGTTCTGGTCGCGCTCGGCTACTGGTTTATCTACGCCAAGAAGTCCGAGGCATAAGGTACCGCCTGTTTGACGTTGGGCCTCCCGCGGGGCGTTGCCGTGCGGGAGGCTTTTTGGGTCTGGGGCTCGTTGCCGGGCTGTTGGCCTGTTGTGTTTGGCTGATGAAAGGGGTAATCGAGATGGCATCTGCTGTGAAGCGTGACGGTCGCGCCGTGGTGACCACATGCGGGGGATGCTATGCCGATTGCGCCTTTGCGGCACGCGTTGAGGACGGTCGCGTGGTGGCCGAATTGCCGGTTGTGGGGCATCCGTGCACGGCGCGTGCCCTGTGCGCCCGCGGGCGGCATCGCCTGGACATGCCGTTTGACGAGCGCGACCGGATTTTGCATCCCATGCGCCGACGAGCTGATGGCTCGGGGTTCGATGCGATTACCTGGGACGAGGCGTTTGCCCAGATTGCCGAGCGTCTATTGGGGATTGTTGACGAGCGCGGGCCTCGTGCGCTGGGCATGACGCTCGGCTTGCCCTCGTTCGACCGTTACTGGGCGTATCGCTTTATGCATGCGCTGGGCTCACCCAACGCGTACGGTGCCGACGGCGCCTGCGAGGTAAGCCGTCTCACCGGTTGGGAGCACAGCCTAGGCTACAGCCCCGCCTCCGACCTGGCGCATACCGATTGCATCATGTACCTGGGGCGTTCCATTGTCGATTCGTCGACGATGGGGGCCGTTGATGCGCTCAACGATGCCCGTCGCCGTGGGGCGAAGATTATCGTGGTTGACCCTCGGCGCAGCGGTTCGGCTGCGCTTGCCGACCGCTGGTTGCGCGTGCGCCCGGGCTGCGACCTGGCCTTGCTGCTGGGCATTGCGCATGTGCTCATTGCCGAGGACTTGTACGACCGTGAGTTTGTTGCCCGCTATACCACGGGTTTTGACGAGCTTGCGCAGGCGGCCCATGCTTGGACGCCCGAGTGGGCCGAGTCGATGTGCGACGTGCCTGCCGCAGAGATTGTCGCGACTGCGCGAGATTTGGCTGCCGCGGCGCCTGCTGCGGTGGTGGACGCTGGCTTTCATGGTGGCATCGGTATCGCGTATGCCAATAGCACCCAGACCGCGCGCGCTATCTGCTTGGTCGATGTGCTGCTGGGCTGTATCGGACACGCGGGCGGTGCGCTCAACCCGCCCACGCCGCTTGTGTTGGGCGACCTCGATCCCGCACGCTTTGCGACGCCGCCGGTACCGCGCGGGCCCAAGCTGGGGTCCGAGCGCTATCCACTGGTCGATCCGGTGCGCGGCCTGTGCACGACCATCGGTCAGTCGATTCTTGCTGGCGATTTGCGTGGACTCATCGTCTATGCCAGTAACCCCGGTGCGGGCTATGGCAATGCGCAGGCTTGGTTGGGTATTTTGCAGCAGCTTGACCTGCTCGTGACGATTGATATTCGCTGGTCCGAGACAGCGCGCGCTTCTGACTTCGTGCTGCCCGACGTGACGTATCTGGAGGCCGACCGCGGTGTGGGCACAGTCGTGGGCGCCAATGATTCGCGCGTGTTCTACCGCAACGCCGTGCTGCCCGTGTTACATGACGACACGTGTTCCGGTCGGGAGATCTTTGTCGGTCTGGCGCAGGCGTGTGGCGTTGGCGAGTACTTCCGGTTTACGTCTGACGATCTGGCGGCTGCCCAGGTGGCACCGTTTGGGATCGATCTGGACGAGCTCAAGGAACGCGGCTGGGCCGACACGGGCGTTGCACTGCCGTCGCGTACGGGCGAGCCGGTGATTCCCTTGAACGGTGGCAGGATCGCGCTAGCAAGCGACGTGTGGGGCCGAACCGGTCTGGGCCGCGTCCTCGGTTGGATCGCGCCCATGGTGGAGCCCGGCCCGGGGATGTTTCGCCTCATTAGTGGCAACCGTCCCTTTGAGTCGCACACCTCGCGCAGGCTTGCGGTTCAAGGTGCCGCCGAGGCTGGATCGGACCTGGATGCCGTGCAGATGAATGCCGATGCTGCTGCGCACATGGGCATCGCCGACGGCGAGATCGTCGAGCTCGTGAGCGATATGGGCCGCGACCGCGTGCGCGTGGAGACGACGCCGTATCTGCATCCGACGTGTATCTTCACGTCGGCCGCTCCCGGTGGGCGTTCGTTTGGCGCCGGCGCGGATGGCGCCCAAGCGCTCGGCGTTGGCCCGCTCGACCACACGCCGCTGCGTTGGGACTCGTTGACGGGTGCCGCGCTCACCCAGGAAAACGCCGTTCGCGTGGAAAAGATTGTCGCGCGCGGGGATAATGACGAGTAATTGACTCAGCTGATGCATTCGACCGATCCACGTTTCTTTTGAAAGGCTGCACATGAGCGATAGCCAGAACATGTCCGATGAGGTGCGCGCCCGCCTGCGCGCCATCCCTTCCGTCAACGAGCTGCTCGCAGAGTGGCCGGTGGTGAAGGCGGTAGGGGAGACCTGCGACGCGGTTGTGCATGCTGCCGTGACGGCCGAGCTCGACGGGGAGCGCGCCGCGATTCGTGCCGGTGCCGCCCCGCGTTCCAAGCGCGAACTGGCCTCGGCCATCGAGTGGCGTGCGCATCGCTCCGCGCTGCCGAGCCTGCGTCCCGCCGTCAACGCCACGGGTGTGGTTATCCATACCAACTTGGGTCGCGCCCCGCTCGCGGAATCGGCTGCCAAGGCCGTGGCCGAGGTCGCGCGCGGGTACAGTACGCTCGAGTACAGTGTGGACACCTGCTCGCGCGGGTCGCGCAAGGAGCACGCCGCGCAACTGATTCGCTCGCTCACCGGTGCCGAGGATGCGCTCGTGGTCAACAACAACGCCGCCGCGGTGCTGCTGGTGCTGGCGACTCATGCCGCGGGCAAAGAGGTCATCGTGAGTCGTGGCGAGCTCGTCGAGATTGGCGGCAGCTTCCGTATTCCCGACGTCATGGCGGCCTCGGGCGCCAAGCTTGTCGAGGTCGGTGCCACCAACCGCACGCACCTTGCCGATTACGAGCGCGCCATCACGTCCGATACGGCCATGATCCTGAAGGTCCATCCTTCCAACTATCGCATCGAGGGTTTTCACGAGGAAGTGAGCTCAAGGGAGCTCGCCGTCCTGGCCCATAAGCACGGCCTGCTGTTCTATGAAGACCAGGGGTCGGGGGCGCTGTTGCCCGACGACATCCTGGTTCGCGGCGGCGAGGAGACTACGCCCGCTTCGGTGGCGTCGGGGCTCGATATCGTGTCGTGCTCGGGCGACAAGCTGCTCGGTGCCGCTCAGGCGGGCATTATCATGGGCCGTCGTGATCTGGTCCAGGCCTGTGGGTCGCATCCGCTCATGCGCGCCCTGCGCCCGGGCAAGTTGGCGCTCACGGCGCTCGAGGCCACGCTGCGTATCTACATGGACGGCGCCGATGTTGCCCATCGCGATATTCCGGTGCTCAGCATGCTCACGCTTCCGCAGGCTCATCTGGAGCGTCGCGCCCGCAAGCTGCACGATCGTATGGTCGCCGGGCTCGATAAGGCCGGTTGCCCGTGCGCCGTTGAGTTGGAGATTGTCGAGGAGTCCTCGACCCCCGGTGGCGGTTCGCTGCCTACCATGGAGCTACCCACGATGTGCGTTGCTGACGAGCGCCTGACGGTCGACGCGCTCAAGCGCTCGCTTGTCCAGGACTTCGATACGCCGGTCGTCACGCGAACCTCGCACGACCGCATTCTGTTTGATGTGCGCACGCTCGTGGGCGACCGCGATATTGAGACGGCGGCATCGACGCTTGCCGCATGCGTTGAGAAGGCGATTTCTCGATGAGTGAGGTTCAGGTGCTGGTGGAGTGTCCCGTTATCGTTGGCACGGCGGGCCACGTTGACCACGGTAAGTCGGCGCTGATCGAGGCGCTGACGGGTAAAAACCCCGACCGCCTGGAAGTTGAGCGTCGTCGCGGTATGACCGTTGAGCTGGGCTTTGGCGAGCTGGCGCTGCCGAGTGGCAAGATCGTGGGCCTGGTCGACGTGCCGGGGCATGCCCATTACCTGCGCGCCATGGTACAGGGTGCGACAGGCATCGACGTTGCCGTGTTGGTGGTATCGGCCGTCGAAGGCGTGATGCCACAGACCCGCGAGCACGTGCATGTGCTGGAGCTGCTGGGCGTCACACACATGGTAGTGGCGCTGACGATGTGCGACCTGGCCGATGCCGAGATGACCGAGCTTGCCGAGCTCGACGTCGATGACTTTTTGTCGGGTACCGTGTTTGCGGACGCGCCGATCGTGCCTGTGTCGTCCAAGACCGGCGCGGGAATCGATGACCTACTGGCTGCGCTCGACGAGCATGTTGCCGCTTGCTGGGATTCCTGCCGTGCCCGTGCCGAGCTCACCGATGCCGCACCGCGTCTGCCCATCGACCGCTGCTTTACGATCAAGGGCGCCGGTACCGTGGTGACGGGAACACTGCACGATGCGCCCGTCGCGGTGGGCGACGAGCTCGTCGCGCTGCCGTCGCGCACGGCCTGTCGCGTGCGCGGGATCCAAGTGCATGGCGACACGCAGCAGGCGCTGCCCGGTCAGCGTGTGGCGCTCAACTTGGTGGGCGATGGTGTCGCCGCGCTCGATCGCGGTGAGATGCTCGGCGTGGCGGGCCGCTTTGGCCAGACGATGCGCTTTATGATGACGTTTACGTATTTGGGTCGCGAGGGAGCCAAGCCGCGTGTGCTCGAGTCGGGTGCGCGTGTGCACGTGATGGCGGGTACGGCCGAGGTAGTCGGTCGCATCATGTTCATGGAGGGCGAGGCCCCCATGGCGGTGGGCGAGACCCGTATCGTTCAGGTGCGCTTGGAAAACTCGCTGCCGCTACGTGCCGGGGACCATGCCGTGGTGCTGTCTTATTCGCCCGTGATGCTTGTTGGCGGCGGGCGCGTGCTGCTTTCGCGCTGCCGTCGCTCGCGCGAGCTTGTTGAAGGGGAGCGTGCGCTGTATGCGGCGCTCGAGGCCGGAGATATTGAGGGCGGTGTGGATGCGTGGCTGGCGCTGCAAGCGCTGCCGGTTGCGGCTGCCGATGTTACCGCGGCGCTCGATCTTGTTGCCGGTGAGGCTGAGGCGGCGTTGCGCGAGTTGGTGGCGAAGGGCGCTGCTTGCGCGCTTGCTGGCTCGGATGGCTCGCTGTATGCAGATGCTTCCGCGCTCGACGCCGCGATGGATGCACTGGCGGCGACCCTGTCAGCCATGCATGCGGCGGCTCCCAAGGAGACGGGCTTTACGCCCGGTGCCGTTGCCCATGCTGCGTGGCCTGCCGCTGATGAAGCCGTTGCCGCGGCTCTGATTGCCGAGGGCTGCTCGCGTGGCGTGTGCGCCGCCGAGGGCGCCGAGGTATTCGATCCGCATTCGGCCGCCGCGGCGGCACGCGTGGTGCGAGAGGCTTGCGAGCGCATCGTCGCGCTGCTTGACGAGGCCGGCTTGGATGCACCGGCACTTCCCGAGGTGGGCGAACAGCTGCAGCTCGGCCGCGACACCATGACGCGTGCCCTGCGCGAGCTTTCCCTCAACCGCGCAATCGTTAAGGTCGAGCGCGACGTTGCCCTGTCCGCTGCTGCCGAGGCCCATGCGCGTGAGCTCGTCGCCGCCGCCATTGAGGCGGCCGGCGGCGCTGCCACCACGAGCGTGCTGCGCGAGGCCCTGGGCGTGTCGCGCAAACGCGCCATCAGCATCTTGGAGCACCTGGATGCCGTGCGCTTTACGGTGCTCGACAAGGATGCCGGCGGCCTGCGCTCCCTGCGCTAGATTGGCTGCTCGGTTTGGTAAAATACCGCCGCACTTGGGAACGGATGGGCTCCGGTGGGCTCCGCGGTCCTCAAAACCGTTGCGAGGCGTGCAAAACGTCTTGGATGTGTTCGATTCACATACGTTCCCGCCATACGCTACCAGCGCTTTTGTGCTCGCGGTCTTACTGCGTGCCGCAAAGGCGCTGTTTTGTTTTTGCATGGGTTTGCCGTGCCGCCTGCTTTATCGGCGACGGTATTTGGCTTCGTGTGCCGGGTTTTGAGCATACCGATGGGGGTGGTTTCCCGTATGACTACCGTAAGACGGGCCAATCTTTCTTGTGTCGTTCAAGCGGGCGGATTGTCGTCGCGCATGGGCTGTGACAAGGCGCGCATGGCGTTTTGCGGTGAGCCGCTCATCGAGCGCGTGCTGGGTCGGCTGGCGCCAGTTGCCGGCGAGTTGGTCGTGACGACGTCGCGTCCCAGCGAGCTTGCCTACCTTGAAGAATGCACGTTTGACGGACTGCGCCCCCGCGTGGTGATGGACGTCGACGGTCCCGCTGGTGCCATGCGCGGCATCGCGAGCTCGTTGGCCGCGGCCCGATTGCCGCTCGTGGCGATCGTCGCCTGCGATATGCCGTTTGTCTCGCCGGAACTCATCGGCGCTCTTGCCGGTCGTGTCGAGGCCGAGGCGCTCGACGTGTGCGTGCCGCGCGAGGAGCGGGGGATTGAGCCGCTTTGCGCCGTCTGGCGCCGTGACGCGTGTGCGCCGGTTGCCCAAGAGTTGCTCGACCAGGACCGCCAGCGCATTCGCTGCCTGATCAATCGCGTTCAGGCTGGTTATATGGATGAGCCGCAGATCGTTAAGGCCGCGGGCTCGACGCTCTGCTTCGAGAACGTCAATACGCCCGAGGAGTTTGCGGCGGCCGAGTTACTCGCCTAGACGATTGGAGTTGCCATGTCTCACGATATTTGCCCCGATACCGGGGAACCTTGCACCTGCGATGGGTCCGAGCCTTGCACCTGCGGCTGTGGCGGCTGTGGACATACGGCCGAGGAAGAGGCAGCGGCGGCTGCGTATCGCGAGTCGCACCGCGAAGACCCGTCCGGTGAGGCCCTCGACCACGAGCGCAAGATTATCGTGTCGTTTGACAGCACCTTCGATGTGATGGAATGCGAGCAGCTGTGCCTGGATGCCGGCGTGCCCGGGCGCATTATGCCTTTGCCCGGCTCCATTACCGCAGGTTGCGGTCTGTGCTGGGCCATGCCGTTCTCGGGCGATGCGCTCGCCGCCTTCCGCGCTGCCACCGAAGGCCGCATAACCCCCGCCGACTACCATCAACTCGTCCTCTAGCCACCAAAACCACCACATTGGGGACAGGCACCTTTGTGGTGGTTTCGCTGCTTGAATGGCCTTCTTGTGGCATTACGAGTCAAACCACCACAAAGGTGCCTGTCCCCAATGTGGTGGTATGGACCATATGGACGAAACAGCTTTGAAACACGCGATTTGCACGTTGGGTGCTCAAAAACGCTTCTACCTGCATCGTAATCAAAACGAAACATCTGCTCGTCGGCTTATGCGAAACTTTGCTGCAACAGTGCGATATTATCCATACTCGATAAAGCTCGCGGCGCATGGGGCGCCTCGAACGACACTTTTCTTTTCCATCAATTGGAGGAAGCATGAGCTACACGCAGAAAGTTCTCGAAGAGCTCAAGGCCCGCTATCCCGAGCAGCCTGAGTTCATCCAGGCCGCGACCGAGATTCTCGGCACCATCCAGCCGGCGCTCGACGCCCACCCCGAGTACGAGGAGGCCTCCCTGCTTGAGCGCCTCGTCGAGCCCGAGCGCATCGTCATGTTCCGTGTTCCCTGGGTCGACGACCAGGGCAAGGTTCAGGTCAACCGCGGTTACCGCGTCGAGTTCAACTCTGCCATTGGACCCTACAAGGGCGGCCTGCGCTTTAATCCGACGGTCACCCTGGGCATGCTCAAGTTCCTGGGCTTGGAGCAGATCCTCAAGAACAGCTTGACCACCCTTCCCATGGGCGGCGGCAAGGGCGGCTCCGACTTTGACCCCAAGGGCAAGTCCAACAACGAGATCATGCACTTCTGCCAGTCCTTCATGACCGAGCTCTATCGCCACATTGGCCCCAACACCGACGTTCCCGCCGGCGACCTGGGCGTTGGCGGCCGCGAGGTTGCCTACATGTTCGGTCAGTACAAGCGCCTGACCAACGAGTGGACCGGCGTCCTTACCGGCAAGGGCCTCTCCTTTGGCGGCTCGCTCGCCCGTACCGAGGCCACCGGCTACGGCCTGGTCTACTTTGTGGACGAGTACCTCAAGAGCCGCGGTGACTCCTTCGAGGGCAAGAACGTCGTCGTTCACGGTTCCGGTAACGTCGCCATCTACGCCGTCCAGAAGGTCTCCCAGCTCGGCGGCAAGGTGCTCGCCTGCTCCGATACCCACGGCTGGGTCGAGGATCCCGACGGCATCGACTACACCGTGCTCGAGCATGTCTACAACAAGAAGCGCTCCGGCCACGACAAGGGCGTTACGCTCGCTATGTACGTTGACGAGAAGCCCAACGCCGTGTGGCACGAGGGCGACGGCCGCGGCGTATGGCAGCTTCCCTGCGACATCGCGCTGCCCTGCGCTCGCGAGAACACGCTGCTGCTCGAGGACGCCCAGGCGCTTGTCGCCAACGGCTGCAAGGTGGTCGGCGAGGGCGCGAACATGCCCACGACCATCGAGGCCACGACCTACTTCCAGGAGAACGGCGTCGCCTTTATGCCCGGTAAGGCTGCCAACGCCGGCGGCGTGCTCGTGTCCGGCCTGGAGATGAGCCAGAACGCCGAGCACCTGTCCTGGACCTTCGAGGAGGTCGACGGCAAGCTCGAGCAGCTCATGCGCGGCATGTTCCACAACGTGGACGACACCGCCAAGGAGTATGGCCAGGAGGGCAACTTCGTCATGGGCGCCAACATCGCCGGCTTCCTGAAGGTTGCCGACGCCATGCTCGCCCAGGGCGTCTGCTAAATCTTCGCTCGACATAGCATGCGATGAGGCTCCCAGCTATCCGGCTGGGAGCCTTTTCTATCCCGGAGGACTCCTCATAACTTGCGGTGATATACGGACTTTTTTGCGTTCCAGAACGGCTAATCAGTCCGTATATCACCGCAAGTTATGGATGGGTGGGTGGATTTTGTCCTAAAACGGTGTGCGGCCCCTCGTTTGGTACACTTAAAAGTACTGGACAAGTGAAGAGATGGGGGAGAACGTGCTCAAGTTCGGTACCTACGTCCGTGTTGGAAACGCGGCCGAAGCCTATGAGCTCTTACAGAAGAGCCGCAACAACAAGATTGTGGGCGGCGGCATCTGGATGCGCCTGGGTTCACGTCGCGTGGCGACGGCGATTGACCTTTCGGCCTGCGGACTCGATCAGATCGAGGAGACCGAGACCGAGTTTCGCATCGGCGCCATGTGCACCCTGCGCCAGCTCGAGCGCCATGCCGAGCTCAACGCGCTTGTCAACAATGTCTTTGAGTTCGCCGTCCACGATATCGTGGGCGTGCAGCTGCGCAACACCGCCACGGTGGGCGGCAGCATCTACGGCCGCTTTGGTTTCTCGGACGTGCTCTCGGCCTTTTTGGCGCTCGATTCCTACGTTGAGCTGACGGGCGCCGGTCGCGTGCCGCTCGCCGAGTTCGTGGACATGGGCTACGTGCGCGACGTGATCGAACACGTCGTGGTCGTTAAGCACGACTATCGTGCAAGCTATGAGGCCGTGCGCAAGGCCGCGACCGACTTCCCCTCCTTAAACGTCACCGCCGCCTGGTGGGACGGCTCCTGGCATGTCACCGTGGGCGCCCGTCCGCTGCACGCGACCCTGCTGCAGGGCGAGGCATGTGGTCTTACCGCCGAGCAGCCTTCCGAGGACGAGCTGCGCGCCCTGGCCACATCCGTGCGTGCCCTGAGCTACGGCACCAACATGTGGGGCTCGGCTGACTACCGCCGCCGCATCTCGGCCCCGCTTGCCGTCCAGGCCGTACGCCGCGCCGCCGGCATCGAGCTTTCGGCCGCGCTTGCCCACGAGCTCGAGGGCGTGCAGATTCCTAAGTTTGCCACGGACGAGTATTCCTGCCGCCGCGTGCCCGGCGTCGATTCTAGCGAGGTGCGCTAATGGCTGCCAAACTCATCGATCTTTCCTTTACGCTCAACGGCCGCAAGGTCAAGGTTCAGATTGCCCCCGACACCATGCTCTTTGCGCTGCTGCGCGAGCAGGGCTGCGCGTCGGTACGCTGTGCCTGTGAGACCACCAACTGCGGTCTGTGCACGGTGTGGCTCGACGGCGACCCGGTGCTGAGCTGCTCGGTTCCCGCCGCCCGTGTTGAGGGCCATACCATCACCACGCTCGAGGGCCTCAAGGCCGAGTCCGAGGCGCTCGCCCGCGCGATGGCTGCCGAAGGCGCCGAGCAGTGCGGTTTTTGCGCCCCCGGCCTTATCATGAACGTGCTGGCGCTTGTCCGCGCCGCCAAGGAGGACCCGAGCCTCGTCGCCACGCGCGAGGAGCTCTCGCGCCAGCTCGCCGGCAACCTCTGCCGTTGCAGTGGCTACGAAAGCCAGCTGCGCGCCATTGTGCGCTTCCTCAACGAGTCCGGCGTGCAGGTGGGCTTCGAGATGCCCGAGCTGCCCGTCAACGACACCAGCTGCGACGGCGTCTCCTACAAGCAGATTACCCACAAGCAGCCCAAGAAGGACTCGAAGGCGCTGCTCGAGGGGCGTCCCGTCTATACGGGCGACCTGGTGCCCGCCGGCGCGCTCATCGTCAAACTCAAGCGCAGCCCCTATGCCCGCGCCAAGATTCGCTCCATCGACACCTCGCGCGCCCTGAAGGTGCCGGGCGTCGTGGGCGTCTACACCTACGAGGACGTGCCCCAGCGCCGCTTTACCATCGCCGGCCAGAGCTATCCGCAGCCGAGTCCCTACGACCGCCTGATTCTCGAAAACCTCGTGCGTTATCAAAACGAGGAGGTGGCGATCGTCGCCGCCGAGACCGATGAGGCCGCCGACAAGGCACTCAAACTCATTAAGGTCGACTATGAGGTGCTCGAGCCGCTGCTCGACTTTACCCAGGCGCTCGATAATGACATCGTGGTTCACCCCGAGGGCGACGTGACCTTTATGTTCCCGCAGGGCGGGGATGTCTCGCGCAACTTGGTATGCAGCGGCACGAGCGACTTTGGCGATTTGGACGAGGCCTTCGCCCAGAGCGACATCGTCTTCACCCGCACCTACACCAGCCAGGCCACGCAGACCGCGCCCATGGAGACCTTCCGCGCCTTCGCGACGACCGACGCGTTCGGGCGCATCTCGGTGACCACCTCGACGCAGGTGCCCTTCCACGTGCGCCGCATGGTCGCGCAGTCGCTCGACATCCCGCAGTCGCAGGTGCAGGTCATCAAGCCGCGCATCGGCGGCGGTTTTGGCTCCAAGCAGACGGGCTGCTGCGAGATCTTCGTGGCGTTCGTGACCCAGCAGACCGGTCGTCCGAGCTACTGCTGCTACACCCGCGAGGAGACCATCACCGCGGGCAACTCGCGCCACCAGATGCAGATGACCGTTAAGCTGGGCGCCATGAACGACGGCACCATCACGGCCATCGATCTGCACACGCTGTCCAACGCCGGCGCGTACGGCGAGCACGCTACCACGACGATCGGCCTTTCGGGCCACAAGAGCCTGCCCATCTACAACCATGTGAAGGCGAGCCGCTTTAGCTGGGACGCCGTCTACACCAATACCAACCGCGGCGGCGCGTATCGCGGCTACGGTGCTACCCAGGGCCAGTTTGCCGTGGAGAGCGCCGTCAACGAGCTCGCCGACATGCTGCACATGGATCCCGCCGACTTGCGCCTTAAGAACATCGTGCACGAGGGCGAGGTCATGCCGCAGTACTACAACGAGAAGCTCAACGCCTGCGCACTCGACCGCTGCCTGCTGCGCGCGATGGACATGATCGGCTGGCGCGACAAGCCGCTGGCCGTGGACCTGGGCGACCGCGTGCGCGCCCTGGGCTGTGCGCTCACCATGCAGGGCTCGGGTATCTCCAATGTGGATATCGCCGGCATCGACATGCGCCTTGAAGAGGACGGCTTCATTACCATCGGCACCGGCGCCACCGATAACGGCATGGGCGTCGATACAATCCTGGCGCAGATTGCCGCCGAGGAGCTGGGCGTGGAGAGCTCGCTGATCGTGGTGCGCGGCGTGGACACCGACGTGTCGCCGTTCGACGCCGGCTCGTACGCGAGCTCGGGCACGTACGTGACGGGTCTGGCAGCCAAGAACGCCGCGACCGAGCTGCGCGAGAAGATCTGCGCCAAGGCCGCCCAGATGTGGGACGTGGACGCCGCCGATGTGGTCTTCGATGGCCAGTACGTGCGCCTGTCCGACGAACGTGCCGCGCGCGAGCAGAACCGCTACCTCACGCTGCGCGACTTTGCCAACCTGTGCGTCAAGAACATCGCGGGCGGAGACGCTCTCACCTCGCACGCCTCTGCCTGCCTGCCCGTTTCGCCCCCGCCATTTATGGCCGGCATTGCCGAGGTCGAGGTCGACAAGGCCACCGGCAAGGTGACTGTGGTGGACTATGCGGCGGCTGTGGACTGCGGCACCGTGATCAACGAGGCACTCGCGCGCGTCCAGGCCGAGGGCGGCATTGCCCAGGGTATCGGTCACGCGCTCTACGAGATCGTCGAGCACGACGACCGCGGCCGCCTGCGCACCGGCAACTTTATGAGCTACAAGCTGCCCACGCGCCTGGATATCGGCAGCATTCGCGTGGCCTTTGAGCCGAGCTACGAGCCGACGGGCCCGTTTGGCGCCAAGTCGATCGGTGAGGTCGTCATCAACACGCCGCTCGCCGCCGTGGCCTCGGCCGTGGCACACGCCACCGGCCACCAGGTTCGCTCGCTGCCGATCACGCCCGAGAAGGCCCTGCTGGGGGAGTAGCGGGTCAGCGAACAAGTCGTACAAGTAGTAATGGGCGGGGCGGGGCAACTCGTCCCGCCTTTTGCACTCGTGGTGAGGTCGTGAGCCTGTAAAAGGTGTGCGTGCGCTTGTCGTTCGTATCTGCTATCATTCCTAGTCTGTGCGCTCATGCGGGCGTGGCGGAATTGGTAGACGCGCCAGATTTAGGTTCTGGTAGGATTCCCGTGAAGGTTCGAGTCCTTTCGCCCGCACCAACGCATCTGCGTCGGCCCTGGCCGTCGCGACTCTTTGTTGCATAAAGGTACCAGCACCTCAGATAAGCTGGGCAGTATGAGGAGGAACGTGTTGAACATCACCGCTTCTGACGTCAAGGACGCCAAGCTCACCGCTACGGTCACCATCCCGGCCGCCGACGTCGACGCCGCGATCAAGAAGGCCTACAAGGACACCGCCAAGAAGTACCGCTTCCCGGGCTTCCGCGCCGGCAAGGCTCCCCGTCCGGTCATCGACTCTGCTCTTGGCGCCGAGGCTACCCTCGCTCAGGCCACCAACGACCTGATCGCCGCCAACGAGCCCGTCGTCCTCAACGAGCTGGACATCGTCCCCACCAAGAGCGGTGACTACAAGGAGCTCGACCTCGCCAAGGATCACGAGGACTACACCTACACCGTCGAGTTCTCCCTGCGTCCTGCCGCTGAGCTCTCGTCCTTCGACGCCGTCGAGATCGAGATGCCTCCCGCGGAGGTCACCGAGTCCGAGATCAACAACCAGGTCGAGATGCTCCTCAACTACCGTGCCACCTTCGAGGACGTCGAGGGTCGCGCCGTCGAGGCCGTCGACCTCAAGGCCGTCGAGAACGCCGACAACTTCGCCGCCGAGGGCCGTATGCTCATCGCCGGTAGCGACAGCAACCCCAAGGAGTTCAACGAGGCCCTGATCGGCGCTAACGTCGACGACGTCAAGACCGTCACCTGGACCGACGAGGTCGAGGAGGGCGAGGAGGCCGAGACCCACACCGTCGAGGTCACCGTCAAGGGCATCAAGGTCCGCAACACCCCCGAGCTCACCGACGAGCTCGTCAAGTCCGACTTTGGCTTTGACAGCATCGAAGCCATGCGCGACGCCATCAAGATCGAGATCGAGCAGGACAAGGCTTCCCGCCTCCCGGCTGAGAAGGAGAACCGTTGCGTCTCCGCTCTCGCCGAGCGTCTGCAGCTCGATGAGATGGACGCCGACTACGAGCAGTCCGTCTTTGAGGAGCTTGGCCAGAACTTCCTGTCTAACCTCGCTGCCCGTGGCATGACGCTGGACACCTGGCTGCCCGCTTCCGGTCTGACCATGGAGCAGTTCATCGGCGACCTGCACAAGCAGGCTAACGACGTCGCCCGTGAGTCCCTGGCTCTCGACGCCCTCGCCCGTGAGCTCAAGATCGAGGTCACCGAGGACGACATCAACGCCGAGTTCGAGAAGGCCGGCGTCAAGGACGTCGAGGCTTCCAAGGCCGAGTTCATTGCCGATGGCCGCATGCCTGCCGTCCGCGAGTCCATCCGTCGCTCCAAGGCCGTCGACCACCTGGTCGAGAACGCCAAGGTGACCGAGGTCGACGAGACCGCCAAGGACGCCGAGTAATTCTCACCACCTTTTCCGCGAGCGCATGGATGCGCCCGTGATGGGGTAAAGTTATAAGCCGGTTATCCGGTTGCTTCGTACGGTGCCAGCCAATGCATAGCATGCGGGCACCGTACGTTTGTCTAGAACCATTATTGGTCCGCAAGAGAAATGGAGATGCGTATGATCGCTAAGTTCGATTCCGCCCTCGTGCCATACGTTATCGAGCAGACGCCGCGCGGCGAGCGCAGCTACGATATCTATTCGCGCCTGCTCAACGACCGCATCATCTTCTTGGGCGAGGAGATCAACTCCGTCAGCGCCAACCTGGTCGTTGCCCAGCTGCTGCATCTTGAGAGCCAGGATGCCGAGAAGGATATCTCGCTCTACATCAATTCGCCCGGCGGCGAGGTCTACTCCGGCCTGGCGATTCTGGACACCATGAACTTCATTAAGCCGCAGGTTTCCACCATCTGCGTCGGTATGGCCGCGTCCATGGCCGCCGTGCTACTTTCGGCCGGCGCCAAGGGCAAGCGCTTCTGCCTGCCGCACTCCAAGGTCATGATTCACCAGCCCAGCGGCGGTGCCCAGGGCCAGCAGACCGAGATCGAGATTGTGGCCGAGGAGATCAAGAAGACCCGCCGCGAGCTCAACCAGATCCTGTCCGACGCCTCGGGCCAGCCCATCGAGAAGGTTCAGGCCGACACCGAGCGCGACAATTACCTGACCGCCGCCGAGGCCCTCGACTACGGCCTGATCGACCGTATCGTCACCTCGCGCGATCTTGCCGCGAAGGACGCCTAGGATGGCAGGTAACATGCAGGACAACTTTGACGAGAACGGCAACCCCATCCGCTGCTCCTTCTGCGGAAAAGAGCAGGGCCAGGTCCGTCGTCTCGTAAAGGGTCCGACCAACATCTTTATCTGCGACGAGTGCGTCGCCGCCTGCTCCGAGATCCTTGAGGAGTCGCTGGCTTCGGACTTTATGGACGCCGCCCGCAACGGCAATCTCCCGGGTTTCCTCAACGACCACGGCCAGGCTGCGTCCCAGCCCGCCGTTGACCCCGAGGCCGAGGGCTTTGAGCTCGAGGACGACCGTCAGGTCATCACGCACGTGCCGACGCCGCACGAGATCTATGACGAGCTTTCGGCCTATGTTATGGGTCAGGAGGACGCCAAGCGCGCCATGTCGGTGGCCGTGTACAACCACTACCGTCGCGTGATCGAGGGCGGTGCCGCGGTGTCCGCCTTTGACGAGGCATCGGGCATGGGTGCCCAGTTTGATGACGATATGGACGAGGTTGAGCTCGCCAAGTCCAACATCCTGTTGCTCGGTCCCACCGGTACCGGTAAGACGCTGCTGGCCCAGACGCTCGCGCGCATCCTCGAGGTGCCGTTTGCCATCGCCGACGCCACCGCGCTCACCGAGGCCGGCTATGTGGGCGAGGACGTGGAGAACATCCTGCTCAAGCTCATCAACGCCGCTGATGGCGACATTGAGCGCGCGCAGGTGGGCATCATTTACGTGGACGAGATCGACAAGATTGCCCGCAAGGCCGAGAACCTCTCCATCACCCGTGATGTTTCGGGCGAGGGCGTTCAGCAGGCGCTGCTGAAGATTCTTGAGGGTACGGTGGCCAGCGTTCCGCCCACCGGCGGCCGCAAACATCCCCAGCAGGAGCTGCTGCAGATCGACACGACGAACATCCTGTTCATCTGCGGCGGTGCCTTTGTTGGTCTGGATAAGATCATTGCCGATCGCGTGGGCAACAAGGGCGTGGGCTTTAACTCCGAGATCGCCGGCCCCACCTCGGTCGACGAGAACGACCTGCTGCGCCAGGTGCTCCCGCAGGACCTCAACGCCTTTGGCATGATCCCCGAGTTTGTGGGACGTACGCCCGTCGTCACCCAGACGCAGGCGCTCGACGAGGACGACCTGGTGTCGATCCTGACCGAGCCCAAGAATGCCGTGGTGCGTCAGTACCGCAAGATGTTCCAGCTCGAGGACGTTGAGCTTGAGTTTGAGGACGCGGCGCTGCACGAGATCGCCCGCATGGCGCTCGCCCGCAAGACCGGCGCCCGCGGCCTGCGCTCCATCTGCGAGGACGTGCTGCAGCAGACGATGTTCGACCTGCCCAGCGAGGAAGGCGTTTCCAAGGTCGTCGTGACCGAAGCGGCCGTCAAGGGCGAAGAACAGCCCCAGCGCATCTACGGCTAGACCTGCCTAAAACGTGTTTGCAAATAGCCTCCGGCCACCCGCGGTCGGAGGCTATTTTATATATGCGCAATAACCCCAACTACCTGTGTTATTCTGTGTGTTTGTTTAAGCCTCAGCGAAGTCATATCAGACTGAAGTAATCGATACCTAAGGGGAGGAATGTAGGCCCGATTTTCGTAGATTCCGCACGAGCCGAAGACCACTTAATGTGGTCTTCGCGCGAGCCAGGACTTGACCGAGCGAAAATCGGGCCTACATTCCTCCCCGGCGGGAC
>CABUMU010000018.1 GCA_902492855.1 uncultured Collinsella sp.
TCTTTTCTTATTGATCCGTTGGGGACGGAGGAAAACGGATCACTTGTGGCTGGCAAGAGGCCTGGTTCGTAATGGTCTGGACAGTTAGTTCAGATACGTATAAATCTGGGGCAGCTTGGGATGCGTTTTGAGCAATTTTTGATTGGGATGGGGTTTGAATGGGTGTTTGGGAGGGCGAGCGGGACGTTTACATGGTCTCAGGGAGCCCAAATTAGTTGAAACAGGGGTGTTCGTGCCTAATCCAGCTCTAGGATTTATACGTATCTGAACTAACTGTCCACCCCAGTCTGGCGGCTGCCGATTCGGTGCGGTTTGAGACCGCTATTCGGCCCCATTGCGACCGGTGGTACTCTTGTATCCGTTTGAAATCGAGCGAAGGAGTGCCGCTATGGAGCAATCGAGCCTGTTTGGTGACGGCGTGGACATCGATACCGAAACACCCGCGACCGCGGAAGCCACCGCACCGACCGATGCCCGTGCCCAGGCGGCAGCGCGCGCGGCCGAGCTGCGCCACGAGCTCGATTACCACGCCTATCGCTACTACATGCTCGATGCGCCCGAGATCACGGACGCCGCCTTTGACAAAATGCTCGTAGAGCTGCAGGAAATCGAGGCGACCTACCCCGATTTGGTTACGCCCGACAGCTATACCCAGCGCGTGGGCGGCTACGTGAGCGAGCAGTTTACGCCGGTCACGCACATGGCACGCATGTATTCCATGGACGATGCCATGGATCTGGATGAACTCGACGCGTGGCTCCAGCGCACCGAGGATGCGCTCGGTGCCGGCAGCGTCACCTATACCTGCGAGCTTAAGATCGACGGTCTGGGCGTGGCGCTTACCTATCAAAACGGCACCTTTGTGCGCGCCGCCACGCGCGGTGACGGCACAACGGGCGAGGATGTGTCACTCAATGTCCGCACCATCAAGGATGTGCCCATGCACCTGTCCGAGCCGGCGCTCGCCCACATGGGTGCCGACCGCGAGCGTACCATCGAAGTACGCGGCGAGGTCTATATGCCCAAGGGCAGCTTTGTTCGTCTGAATGAAGAGGCCGATGCCGAGGGCCGCGACCCCTTCGCCAACCCGCGCAACGCCGCCGCCGGCAGTCTGCGCCAAAAGGATCCCAAGGTCACGGCGCGCCGCGACCTGGCCACCTTTATCTATGCCATCGCCGATACCGACCCGTTGCACGTCCACAGCCAGCGTGAGTTTCTCGATTGGCTGCGTAGCGCCGGCTTTAGCGTCAACCCCAACGTGGCACGCTGCGCCACGCCGGCCGAGGTCCACGAGTTCTGCGCCCAGGCCCTCGAGCACCGCGGCGACTTGGACTACGACATCGACGGCGTGGTCGTAAAGGTCGACAGCTTCCAGCAGCAGCTCGACCTGGGCTTTACCGCCCGCGCGCCGCGCTGGGCCATTGCCTTTAAGTTTCCGCCCGAGGAAAAGCAGACCGTCCTGCGCGAAATTCGCATCCAGGTGGGCCGCACCGGTGTGCTCACACCGGTCGCCGAGTTCGACCCGGTGACGGTCGCCGGCTCCACCATCGCGCGCGCCACGCTGCACAACATCGACGAGATCCGCCGCAAAAATGTGCGCGAGGGCGACACTATCATCGTGCACAAGGCGGGCGACGTGATCCCCGAGGTCGTGGGTCCGGTGCTCGACAAGCGCCCGGTCGATTCGGTCGACTGGCACATGCCCGAGGTCTGCCCCGTGTGCGGCAGCCCCGTGGTCCACGAGGATGGCGAGGTGGCCTACCGCTGCGTCTCCATCGACTGCCCCGCGCAGCTCAAGGAGCGCTTGCTCCACTGGGTGAGCCGCGGCTGCATGGACGTCGACGGCCTGGGCGACGAGATCGTCGACAAGATGATCGCCGCCGGCCTGATCCACGATGTCGCAGACTTCTACCAGCTCACGGTCGATGACATCGCAGGCCTGGACACGGGGCGCACCTATGCCAGTTCCAACAGCAAAAAGGGCGTCAAGAAGGGCGACCCTATCCCGGTGGGCCTCAAGACGGCCGAGAAAATCATCGCCGAGCTCAACAAGTCCAAGAGCCAGCCGCTCGGCCGCGTGCTGTTTGCCCTGGGCATTCGCCACGTGGGCAAGAGTGTGGGCGAGGTCATTGCCGAACGATTCCTGTCGATTGACAAGCTCATCTTGGCGAGCGAAGAGGACATCGCCGAGTGCGAGGGTATCGGTCCCAAGATTGCGGCGAGCGTCAAGCAGTTCCTTGCCGTGCCCGAGAACCTTGCCGTGCTGGAGCGCCTGCGTCAGGCGGGTCTGTCACTCGAGGTCGACTTGGGCGCCGCGCACGCGCGGGCCGCAGCCGACGCTGGCGTGGCAGGCGAGCTCGCCGACGCACAGCCACTCGCGGGTCTGACCTTCGTGCTCACCGGCACGCTCGTCAACCGCACGCGCGATGAGGCGGGCGCGGCGCTCAAGGTGCTCGGCGCCAAGGTTTCGGGCAGCGTGTCAAAGAAGACAAGCTATCTGGTCGCCGGCCCCAAAGCGGGTTCCAAGCTCACCAAGGCCGAGCAGCTGGGTGTACCCGTGCTGGATGAGGACGCACTCGAGCAGATTTTGGCTACTGGTGAGGTGCCCCAGGCTTAGTGCATCAATAGTCAAATTGAAGAACCGCCCGGAAGCACGATGCCTTCCGGGCGGTTTTTACTTTGCTGGGGCAACCGGCACCGTGATCTGCGTCACGTAGGTTGTGGGGTCGTCGCTGATGATGTCGTCGATGAGGGCGATCTCGCGTTGCCCCGCTACGCTGCCAACTTGTCAAAAGCCCCGCGCCGGTTGAGCACGGTAAACGCGACAACACAGATGACCGCCGACAAAATCGATCCGCACGGCGAAGCGATGCCCATGGGAAACAGCGTGTTGGAATAGGCGTTCGACAGCAGCCACGCGCCCGGCACGCGAATGAGCGCCACGGCCAGCACGTTGTGCGCAAAGCCGATGTAGCTCTTGCCGTATGCAGCGAAAAAGCCGCTAAAGCAAATGTGGATGCCGGCAAAGATTGCGTCGAAAATATAGCTGCGCATATAGCCGGTACCGGCGGCGACTACTGCAGCGTCCTTGGCAAAAAAGCCGATAAACGCCGGCGCCACCAGCCACATCAGTACCGTGATCAGACAGCCGTACACCACCGAGATCGTCATGGCGTCCTTGAGCACCTGACGCGCGCGGTCGCCCTTGCCCGCGCCGGCGTTTTGCGCCGTGAGCGCGCTGACGGTGGCACCCATGGAACTCGGCACAATGAACAAAAAGCTGATCATCTTCTCGACCAGGCCCACGGCGGCGGCGTCGACGAGCCCTCGGTGGTTGGCGATGACGGTGATAAACATAAACGCCACCTGGATGCAGCCGTCCTGCACGGCCACAGGCACGCCGATCTTAAGAATGCTGCCGAGCACCTCGGGCCGGGGACGCAGGTCGCTGCGCTTAACGTGGATGTTCGTGCGGCGGCTCTTGAGCCACACGAGCGCGAGGGCAACGCTGGCCGTCTGGGCGGTTACCGTGCCGAGCGCCGCACCCACGGGACCGAGCCCCATGTGCCCGATAAACAGAAAATCGAGCGCGATGTTGATGATGCATGCCACGCCAATCACGTACATGGGCGAGCGCGAATCGCCCAGCCCGCGAAAGATGGCCGAGAGGATGTTGTACGCGGCGATAAACGGAATGCCCATAAAGCAGATACGCAGGTAGGCGGCGGTGCCTTCGACCGCCTCGGCCGGCGTGCCAATGAGCGCCACAATCTGCGGGCACAGTGCGAGCAGGACGGCGGCCAGCACTACCGAGACGCCCATAAAGAGCGTGATGGTGTTGCCGATGGCGGTCTCGGCGCGGTCAAACCGGCGCGAACCCACGGCGTGGCCGACGATGACCGTCGTTCCCATGGCCAGACCCACGAGCGTCACGGTAATGATATAGAGCGTCTGCGCGCCATTACCCACGGCGGTGATGCCGGTGGCGCCGCTAAACTGCCCCATCATGTACAGATCGGCCATGCCGTAGAGCATCTGCAAAAAGTACGAGAGCATATAGGGCAGGGCAAAGACCGCGATGGTCTTAAGGACATTGCCGCGTGTGAGGTCGTGTTCCATGGGCGGGGCTTTCTGGCTGGGTTTGTTTACGTACCAGTGTAGTGAAAACCCTACAACGATTGTAGAGTCAAGGTTTGTGTTGACGCCGAAGCGAAAAAGTCTCGCGCACCATTATTCCGAGTGAATATGGACACACGTCACGAGAACTCGCCGCCGTCGCTAACCTTGCAGAAAACGATTTCGGAATACTTGACACCATTATTCGGCGCGCAATAATACGTGCGTTTGCGAACAACGTTTGATGGGGGTTGAACCTGCGTGCGCAATCTCAAAATACTGTTTTCCTATCTAGGGGCATACCGTCGCGATGCCATCCTCGGCGTGTTCTTTGTGTCGGTCGAGACGGTGCTCGAGCTGTTTATCCCGGTCATCATGGCCAACATCATCGATGTGGGCGTGCCTGCGGGTGATATCAACTACATGCTGCTGCAGGGCGCGTACATGTTGGTGTGCGCTGCGCTTTCGCTGGTACTGGGCTTGGGTTATGCCCGCACGTCCGCCCGCGTTGCCTCGGGCCTAGGCGCTAACCTGCGCGAGGCCGAGTACAAAAAGATTCAGACGCTCGCTTTTGGTAACCTGGACAACTACGACGCCAGCTCGCTCGTCACCCGCATGACCACGGACATCACCGTTATCCAAAATGCTGTGGGCAACGGCTTTCGCCCTATGGTGCGCGGCCCGGTGACGCTTATCGTCGGCCTTATCTACGCGCTGATGCTGTCGCGCCCGCTCGCCACCGTCTTTGCGATCATCTTGCCCGTGCTTGCAATCGTACTGGGCGTCATCACCTATCGCGTGAGCCCGCTCTACCGCCAACTCCAGACCTCGATGGACCACCTCAACGGCGTGGTACAGGAGGACCTCACCGCCGTGCGTGCCGTCAAGGCCTACGTTCGTACCGAGCACGAGGAGGCCAAGTTCGACACCGTCAATACCGAGCTCGCCGGCACGGCGACAAAGACCTTTGGCAGCGCGGTGCTCAACCTGCCGGTGTTTCAGCTGTCGATGTACGTGGCTGCGCTCTCTATCCTGTGGATTGGCGGCCGCATGATTCTCGCCGGCAAGCTGGGCGTGGGCTCGCTCACGGGCTTTATGAGCTACGTGCTGCTGATCATGAACTCGCTCATGATGATTTCCAACGTGTTTTTGCTGCTCACGCGCGCTCTCACGAGTGTGGGCCGTATCGCAGAGGTGCTCGATGAGGAGCCCTTTATCGCCAACCCTGCGGGAGACCTCGCGACTGCGGCGCCAGCGGACGGCAGTATCGAGTTTCGCGACGTTTCCTTTAAATACCGCGCGGATGCAGCCGAGGATGTGCTCGAGCATATCGACCTTCGCATCGAGAGCGGCTCGACGGTGGGCATCCTCGGCGGCACGGGTTCGGGCAAGAGCTCGCTTGTGCAGCTGATTGCGCGCCTGTACGACGCCACCGAGGGCGCCGTGCTTGTGGGTGGACGCGACGTGCGCGACTACGACCTCGCGACTCTACGCGACGCCGTGGGCATTGTGCTGCAAAAGAATGTGCTGTTTACGGGTACCGTGCGCGAGAACCTGCAGTGGGGCAATCCGCAGGCGTCGGACGATGAGCTCCTCGCGGCTTGCCGCGCGGCGTGCGTGGACGAGTTCCTCGATCGCATCGGCGGGCTGGACGGCGAGTTGGGCCAAGGCGGCGCCGGTGTCTCGGGTGGCCAGAAGCAACGCCTGTGCATCGCGCGTACGCTGCTCAAGCATCCGCGCGTGCTAATTTTTGACGACTCCACCAGCGCGGTCGATATGGCGACCGACGCTAAGATTCGCGAGCACATCGCCCGGATTTCCGATACGACCGTGCTCATCATCGCCCAGCGCATCGCGAGCGTCATGGATGCCGATCGCATTGTGGTGTTGGACGACGGTCGTGTCCACGGCGTGGGTACGCACGAGGAACTGCTGGCGGGAGACAACATCTACCAGGAGATTTACGCCTCGCAGATGGAGTTTGCGGGGAACGCGGACGCCGGCGATGGCAACGACGGTGGCTGCGCGAATGATCCATTTTCCTCTGTCGCATGCGGATCACCCTTGGAAGGGGGTGAGCGCCATGCCTAAGACCGCAGCCCAAGCACGCCCGGCCGACCTCAAGCGCACTGTGCGTCGCTTGCTCTCCTACATGGGGCATGCCAAGTTCTCGTTGCTCGCGGTGGGCGTGCTCGCCTCCGTCGCCGCCATCGCGAGCCTCGCCGGCACCTACATGGTGCGTCCCATCGTTAACGGTTTGGCCACGGGCGGGGAGGAACTGCTTGCCAAGCAGGTTATCCTGACGGCGATCATCTACGCCGCGGGCGTGCTCTCGGCCCTGGGCTATTCACAGATCATGGTGCGCGCGGCCCAACACGTGGTGTCCGATATTCGCCGCGACCTGTTCGCGCACATCCAGACGCTGCCGCTCAGTTATTTTGACAGCACGCGCTCGGGCGACATCATGAGTTTTTTCACCAATGACGTCGACACCGTCTCCGAGGCGCTTAACAACAGCTTTGCCAACGTGATTCAGGCCGCCATTCAGGTTGTGGGCACCACGGCCATGCTCATCATCCTTAACTGGCAGCTCACGATTATCACACTCGTGTGCGATGCGGCCATTGTGCTGTATGCGCGCTACTCGGGCGCGCGCTCCAAGCGTTTCTTTGCTGTCCAGCAGGCATCGCTTGGCGACCTGGACGGATATATCGAAGAAATGGTCTCGGGCCAAAAGGTCATCAAGGTCTTTAACCGTGAGGCAGCGAATGTCGCCGGCTTCACCTGCCGCAACGACGAGCTTCGCCGCACCGGTACCGCCGCCGTGAGCTATGCCAACTCCATGGTGCCCATGACTGTCGTGATTGGCTACGTCAACTATGCCATCGTCGCCGTGGCGGGCGGCATGCTCTGCATCAAGGGGCTCGCCGACGTAGGTGCGCTCGCGAGCTACCTGGTCTTTGTGCGCCAGGCCGCCATGCCCATCAACCAGTTTACTCAGCTCGGCAACTTCTTGCTCAACGCGTTGGCCGGTGCCGAGCGCCTGTTTGCCGCCATGGACCTTGAGCCCGAGGTGGACGAGGGCTGCGTGGAGCTGGTGCAGACGGGCGACGCCGCGTGGGCGTGGAAGATTCCCGAGGGCCAGGGCGTGGGCGCGTACGGGCATTTGCATGATGTGGCAGCCGTTGATGAGTCGGGCCGCGCGGTGGCTGCCGACGGCACCGAGCTCACGTGCGGCTTGGTCCCGCTTGCCGGCGACGTGCGCTTCCATGCCGTGGATTTTTCCTACGTGCCGGGCACCCGCGTGCTCACGGACCTCAACCTGTTTGCCAAGCCGGGGCAAAAGATCGCGTTTGTGGGCTCCACGGGTGCCGGCAAGACGACCATCACCAACCTCATCAACCGCTTCTACGAGGTCGATGACGGCGAGATCACGTACGACGGCATCGACGTCAAGCACATTGCCAAGGCCAGCCTGCGCGGGTCGCTCGGCATTGTGCTGCAGGACACGCACCTGTTTAGCGGCACCATTGCGCAGAACATCCGCTTTGGCAAGCTCGACGCGACCGACGAGGAGGTGCGCGCCGCTGCCGAGGCCGCCTGCGCCGACTCGTTTATCCGCCGCCTGCCGCGGGGCTACGACACACCGGTCACGGCCGACGGCGCCAACCTGTCGCAGGGTCAGCGTCAGCTGCTCGCCATCGCGCGCGTGGCCGTCGCCGATCCGCCGGTGCTCATCCTGGACGAGGCCACGAGCTCCATTGACACGCGTACCGAAAAGCTCATCGAGCGCGGTATGGACCGCATCATGCGCGGTCGCACCACGTTTATGATCGCGCACCGCCTGTCCACTGTCCGCGACGCCGACGCCATCATGGTCCTCGAACACGGCCGCATTATCGAGCGCGGCACGCACGAAGAGCTGCTCGCCCAGCACGGCGAGTACTGGCAGCTGGCGCATGGCTTAAAAGAGCTGGATTAACCCGTTCGAGCACGATGTTTTGACCCCTCCGTGCCCTTCACCTCGTCTCAAACCATCACAACATTCGACGTTTTTCGCCAAAAACGGGAAAAGCATCGGATGTTGTGATGGTTTTTCTACCACTCGACCGGGTGGAATCGCTTTCTTGCGCACGAAGGTGTGCGGACCCGTGGGCAGGGGAATAAGGTTGGTTATCCGACTCCATTGGAGGGCTCATGGACCTGCCGATCGTCCTGTCCCATAAGACTGCCTGGCTGTACCACAACGTGGCGCGCCCGTCCGAGCCGCTCTCGCGAGCAAGCAGCCTATACGATGAGGACTCGCTTGCTAACGAGGCGGAGCCGACCGCGAGCCTGCCCAAATTGGGACTCGATACCAAGGGGCTGAGGGCTTCACCGGCAGTTGGGATCGTTACCGACTATCTGGTTTCGCTCGGTATTCCACGAGAAGAGCTCGATCATATCGACACGCTCGTCAACTTTGATTTTGAGCGCTCGACGCCGGCTGGATTTAGGTGCCACGTGTTTGGAGCGCCGGTACCTCCAGGCCATCTTATCGAGGTGGCAGAGGGCCTTCTGGTGGTTGATGAGGCCATGTGCTTTGTCCAAGCGGGTTCGTGGATGAGTGAGCCCGAGCAGCTGGAATATGGCTACGAAATCTGCGCCCGATACCATTTGAATCATCTGTCGACAGGCGATTATATCGAGATGGGGCAGAGGTATACCGTTGCCGACTTGATTGCCTATTGCAATGAGAACCGATCTCGTCAGGGGGCTATACGCGCGGCCGCCGTGCTCAAGCGCGTGCATGATGGCGCGCGGTCGCCCATGGAGACGGCCGCCGCAATCATGGTCGTAGCAAAACGTTCCCAGGGAGGGTTGGGATACGCCAAGATCGAGCTCAACCATCGGGTCGATGTTCCCAACGAGTTCAAGTATCTCGCAAAGGCCGGGTATTTCGAGATCGACGTATATGCGCCTGCGAGCGGTACGGGGATTGAATACAACGGCTCGGACCATCTTGATAAACAGCGCAGCGCGTCGGATGCGGAGCGTATGACCGTGCTGAGCGCGCTGGGCTTTAGGATGATCATCCTCACCGGGACTCAGTTTGCCCACCAGCTGCAATTGCACCGGGCGATGAACGCCATCGCGCTCGCTATGGGTCTCAAGTGCGACCGAAGCGAAGCATTCCAGAAACGTCAAAACGACCTGCGAGAATTTGTGATTCGGCACTGGGAGGGCGGCCTTTAGGGGCGCTTTGGTCCTTCTACGGGGTGCTGCGGGCAGGCAAACCATCACAACATTCGACGTTTTTTGCCAAAAACGGGAAAAGCATCGAATGTTGTGATGGTCTGTGCTGAGGATGGGCTTGGAAAGACCGTTTTGCTCGAAGCGACCTGTCCTGTCGTACGGGTGTCGGCATGATTCGCACGAGGGGTATTATGTTTTCCGAAGAATAAAACGCCGCGTGAGGGGAGGGCTGCGTGGACGGGCGCGTGCAACATGACGGCTTTGGCCGCGATATCAACTACCTGCGCATTGCCGTTACCGACAAGTGCAATTTCCGCTGCATTTACTGCATGCCGGCCGATGGCGTGGCGCCCCGCGCGCACGACGAGCTGCTCAGTGCCGAGGAAATCGCCCGCTTTGTGCGCCTGGTGGCGGGGGAGGGCATTCGCCGCGTGCGCCTGACGGGCGGCGAGCCGCTGGTCAGCCGCCGTATCATCCCGCTCATTCGCGACATCCGCGCGATTCCGCAGATCGAGGACATTTCGCTCACCACCAACGGCGCCCTGCTGCCCAAGCTGGCACCGCAGCTCAAAGATGCCGGGCTTAACCGCGTCAACATTTCGCTCGACACACTCGACCCTACGCTCTTTGGAAAGATCACGCGCCTGGGTCGGCTCGAGCAGACCATGGCCGGCATCGATGCAGCGCTGGCTTGGGGCTTTGAGCCTGTTAAGGTCAACTGCGTTGTGGTGCGCCGACTCAACCAAGATGTGGCGGCCCTCGCACGGCTGACCGTCGACCGCCCCATCCACCTGCGCTTTATCGAATACATGCCCATCGGCGACGAGCGCACGAGCTCGCATTGCACTGTGGACCCGCATGCGCCCGCGCTCAATCCCGAGCTGTGGGACGCGAGCGATACCGTGCCGAGCGATGAGCTGCGGGCGCGCATCAATGCCGGGGGCACCGCGGCGGGACTGGGCGAGCTCGAGCCGCTCGACATCAACGACGCTCCTGCCGGCGCGGGCCCTGCGCGCTATTGGCACTTTCCGGGCGCGGCGGGTACGGTCGGCTTTATTAGCGCCATGTCCAACCATTTTTGTGCGAATTGCAACCGTCTGCGCCTGACGGCCGATGGCAACGTGCGCCCGTGCCTGTTCAGCGATGCCGAGTATTCGGTGCGTGAGGCGCTGCGCCGTGGTGATGATATGCAGGTACTTTCGATTTGGCGCGATGCCGTGGCCCACAAACCGCAGGAACACGCGATAATTGAGGGCACGCAACGATTTATGTCCCAAATCGGAGGATGATCATATGGCCAAGAGCAGGTACGCCGATGCCACCAAGGCCGCTCGCAGGGCCGCGATGTCTGCCCACAAAGTCACGGCTACTGACAGCAACGCCGACGCGTCTGCGCAGCCGACTGCCAGCGCTGCCACCGAGCCCGCCCGTGACGCCCGTCGCGACGAGCTGACGCACGTGGACGCCAAGGGCGAGGTACGCATGGTCGACGTGTCCGACAAGGCCGAGACTCATCGCATTGCCATCGCCGAGGGCACCATCCTCATGCACCCCGAGACGCAGGCTATGGTGCTGCAAGACCGCGCCAAAAAGGGCGACGTGCTTGCCTGCGCGCGCGTGGCGGGCATCATGGCCATCAAGCGCACGAGCGACATCATCCCCATGTGCCATCCGTTGCTCATTACCAAGAGCAAGTGCGACATTGCACCCATCGCTGCGGCGGGGACGCCGGCCGAGGACGTGCCCGAGGGCTGGGCGCCGGCGCGCACGGACGGGCAGGTTGGCTTTCACGTACTGGTTACGGCCGGCGTGACGGGCAAGACGGGTATCGAGATGGAGGCCCTGACCGGCGCGAGCGCCGCGTGCCTAACGATCTACGACATGTGCAAGGCGGTCGATCGCGGCATGGAGATCGTCGACGTGCGCCTGCTGCACAAGGAGGGCGGCCGCTCGGGCATGTGGGATCGTGCAGAGCGTCAGGCTGCTGCTGTTGAGGCCGTGGGTGCCACGGGCAACGCGCCCGCGAGCGCACCCGTCGCCGTTGCGTCCGCAGCTCCGGCACCGGCCGTCCCCGCGATCGCGTTTATCGGCTACCAGAACTCGGGCAAGACAACGCTCGTCGAGAAGGTCATTGCCGAGCTCACCCGCCGCGGCCTGCGCGTGGGTTCGCTCAAGCATCATGGTCATCATGGCTTTGATATCGACGTGCCCGCCAAGGACACCTGGCGCCATCACCAGGCCGGATCAAAGCACGTGGGACTCATCTGCGCTACGCGCTGGGCGGAGTACGCCGACACGCGCGAGGAGGACGAGATGCCCGCGCGCGAGCTGCTGTCGCGTTACAACGATGTCGACGTGGTGATCATCGAGGGCTACAAGACCGAGGGCTTCGACAACATCGTCGTCGCGCGCTCCGGTGTCGACCGTCTGCGCGGCAAGAGCTCGCTCGACCTGGTCGATGGCCACACGCTGGCCCTTGCCTGCAACGAAGCCCTGGCGCGTCAGGCCTTTGACGCCGGCTTTGCGACCCGAGCCATCAACATCAACGACGCTCGAGCCATCTGCGATCTGATCCAAGATTATCTGGCCTAAAACCTGCCAAAAAGGGACAGGTTTGTTTTGGCAGGTTTTATCTGGGCAAACGTCATTTCCACCACAAAGGGGCCAGGCACCTTTGTGGTGGTTTTTGCTTTGGTAGATGTGTGGGACATGTCTTACAATCTACCAAGTAGTTCATGACGGGCGAAAAACGGAGAGAAGGGTCCTGATGCGTCCTTAATGTTTCGTGCGGATAGATTGATTTGACAGACGGTGGCGAATGCCCACCGTCCGCATTCGTATGAAACAAGGAGTCTCCATGCTCGCCTCTCTTTTCTCAAAGCCTCAACCTTCGCTGTCCGTGCAGGCCAAGCGTCTGGTGGCGATGCGCTTTCTCATCTACACCGGTTTTCAGACCAGCTACTTTATCGGCGTCATCGGAACGCTCACCTATGCGGACGATGCCTCAGTCGTGGCGACATCGTTGGCCGTCCTGTTTATGAACGTATTCGTGATCTTGGGATCCTTTGCGGGTGGCGCGGCGCTCGACGCCTGGGGCCCGCGCCGTCATTTCTTGCTGAGCATCATCGGCGCTCTCGCAACTGGCACGGCAATCATCGCCTTTGGTAGCGCGACCGGCGTCGTCCTGCTCGGCGCGGTGTTTCTGGGCTTTACGATGGGATTCGCCCAGCCCATTGCCACGTCCTATCCGGTCTACCTCACCAACGACCCCGTCGAGCTCAAAGACATCAACTCCGCCATTGCCATGTTCTCAAACGTGAGTATCATCGTTGGCCCCATGCTGGGCGGCTTTGTCGCGGCGGCTGCGTCGTCGCGCGCGGTGTTCGTGCTCATGATGCTCTTTACCGTGCTGGCGTTCGTCGTCGGTTGGGGATTTAGGCCGCAAGCAGGTCGCGTCACCGCGCGCGAAAGTACTCCCGCGGATAGCAGCACAACGGCAAGTACTGCCAGTCAAAGCTCCGACTCCAACAAATCCACCCGCGCAACCTTCGCGACCAGCATCAAGACAGTCTTTACCAACAGCGTTCTCGCCCTACTGTTCTGCATTATCTTTCTTTCGAACTTTGGCTATGGCGCCTTTGACCCGCTGGAGTCGTTCTTCTACCGCGATGTCCTGCACGTCGGTGTTGAGTGGATGGGCTGGCTCTCGTCGGCCAGCGGTGTGGGCGCGGTGCTGGGCGCCGTCCTCGCGCTCCGTTTGCCGCCGCACCTGATCAACCTTAAAACGCTGCTCTTGGCGCTTATGTCCGTGGGCCTGGGAAGCCTGCTCTATGTGGGGACGCCGTACGTAGGCGTGGCCCTCGTCGGCCAGATTGCCCTGGGCGTGGCCTGGGGCGTCGTCAACCCGCTCCACAACACGATCGTGCAAACGACGGCTCCTCTCGAGCAGCTCGGCCGCGTCAACTCGGTCATGGGTTTTGGCAACATGTTCGCCGGCGTGGCCCCGCTGGCGATTGCCCCGTGGCTGGCGGCGACGTTTGGCGTGCAGCAGACACTCGTAGGGGCGGGCATGGTCGTGACGGCGGCTCCTGCGGCGCTGCTGCTGTTTGGCCGCTGGCATTTCGATCGTTCTGCAAGGCGGTAAAACCATCACAACATTCGATGAAAATCGCGATTTTGCCGAAAAACGTCGAATGTTGTGATGGTTTGCGCTCCGGGCCGGGACACCCTTCGGGTCCGGCCACCACAAAGGGGCCAGACGCCTTTGTGGTGATCGGGTCCCAACGGCCTGTGCCTTGGTATACCATGTACGCCGTTCACGAATGCACCCCACACCGCCGCACAACCCAGAAAGGCTCCCATGGACACCACCTTCAGCCACATCAAAGCCGTGTTCTGCGATATCGACGGCACGCTGCTCACGAGCCGGCACACGGTGTCCCCGCGCACCGTGGCGGCGATCCGCGCCCTGCGCGAGCGCGGCGTGCTCTTTGGCCTGTGCACCGGGCGCGACGCCCACGCGACCGAGGCCATGTACGAGCTCTGGGGCATCGAAGGCCTGGTGGACGTACTCGTGGGCTGCGGTGGCGCCGAGGTCATCGACCGCGCGCACGACATCAACGAGCTGAGCTATCCGCTGCCGGGCGAGACCATCGCGCGCATCTGCAAGCACATGGCGGACCTTCCGGCAATACCCGTCTGCCCCCGAGACGGCGTGTTCTACGTGCCCGAGAGCAACGCGTGCGTCGAGCACCTGTCGCGCGTCGATGGTGTGCCCTACCAGGTGGTCGACTTTGCCGAGTTTTTGCGCGAGCCGCAGCCCAAGGTGATGTTTACCATGGCGCCCGAGGTAATGCCGCGGGTGATTGAGCGGGCGTCGACGTTTGCCGATAACACCGTTAAGGCGGCCGCTCTGCAAACCACGCAGCGGCTCTACGAGTTCATGGATCCGCGCGTGTCCAAGACGCGCGGCCTTGTGCGCGTGGCGGAGCTCAACGACATGGAGCTCCAGGACATCTGCGTGTTTGGCGATGCGGACAACGACACCTGCATGGTGGCTGACGCCGGCGTGGGCGTGGCCATGGCAAATGGCAGCGATGCCACCCGTGCCGCCGCCGATTTTGTAACCGCGAGCAACGACAAAGACGGCATCGCGATCTTTATCGAGGAGCATCTGCTGTAGCGCCGGGGGAGAGTCACCGCAAAGGGAACAGGCTCTTTTGCAGTGGCCTCAGGCGATTTGGGCGAATTGATACCAAAAATCTGTGTGAAAATTCAAATATTGTTGTCTGAACATCATGCTTCTAACCACCGATGGGTTTAAGATATTCTCATCAATTTGGTAGGATATTCATCCCGGTTAATGATCTACCGTTCATGGTCGTTTTCGACTGTTCACAGGATGTTTACTCTTGAGCAAAATGTTGTGCAAATTAATCTAATGCCATTAAAAAATGATTGGCAACTAAATTACCAGTAGAAACAAAAAATAAATAGCGAATAAACGAAGGTAAATCTGAGAAAATGTCAAGAGAATTGAGAATTCGCTACAAAATTATCGGTTTTGTTGCTCAGATGTTCAAACAATCGTTACAATATGGATTACTAAACGTGCGCAATTACAGGTTGCGCAGATACGTTTGATAGTGAAAGAGCAAGATCGCGGTCTCTTGGGGAGGAGACATCGATGAAAGCGAATTCAGACAAATCTAAGCAGAGTAATAAAGCGACGCGCCGTGTACTGGCAGGCGTTTTGTGCGGAGCCTCCGTGTTGAGCCTGGTACTGTCGCTCGTCATGCCTCCGATCTCGCAGGCCATTGCCAACGATGATCAGACAGTTTCTGCCGAGGAAACTGTGATGGGGGGTTCCTCAAGTGAGTCTACTGATGTAGACAACACCAACAACGGGGATACCGACAACCAGAATAGTGACGACGCTGAGGGTGGCGAGTCTGGCGACGCTGCCGCGGCGGGCCCGTCATCCGATGATGCGGGCGCCAAAAGTGCCGAGCAGCCTGCGGATGATGGCGCCAATGATGAGAATGATGTCATGCCGACCGCAGCGGACGGCTTTACCGAGCTAAATCAAAGCAACATACATAATCAATTCAGAAATGGCGGAACGCCTGGTAACTACCGTCTCATTGGAGATCTTGAGTACGCGGACACTATTACGTTCGACCATGACGAAACCGTAATTGACCTTAACGGCCACAAGATTACACATACAAGTGATAGTAATTCCCTGTTCAATATCACCGGCAGTGCAACGTTAACCGTTATGGACAGTCAGCAAGCTAAAGTGGACGATCCGATCGCCAGCAACTCCGAATGCTCCGACATCACACTCAGCAAAAACGCCAACCTTGCCTCTGTGGTTTATAAGACTTCTAAAATTCCGGACAAGCTCATATATTACGTAACTGGATCGTCTGTTAATGCAAATGGTACCAGCACTACTGAGGCTCTTTATAGACACGAAGTGACTATCGGTGGTGCCATCGTGGCGTGCAACAGCAGCAACAGAGTGAGTCTCATCAATCTCAATGGTGAGGGCTGTACGTTTAACCTTCAGAGTGGCGTGCTTACTCAAGAGGAAAATCGCAACGTTGGTCACCTTATCCATGCCGAGAATCGCTCTATCGTCAACATGAGTGGCGGATACGTTTGCGGTGCTTCTGTGGGCAGCAGTGGTTGTGGTGCTGGAATTCATGTCGATGGCTCAACCCTGGTGATCTCTGGCGGCGTAATCGCTGGTAACTATGCCCCCAGTGGCGGCGGCGTTTATGCCATGAATTCTACGGTAAACATGGTTGGCGGTATTATCTCCGGCAACGGTACAAATAGTTATCAAAGAGGTTATGGCGCGGGAATTTGTGCTGTGGACTCTATGGTGACCATTACGAATGGTCACATCACCAATAACAAATACCAGTTCTACCAGGACGCTGAGAATGACTGGGGGCATCTCGGTTTCGGTTGTCACGGTGGTGGCGGCATTGCTGCCTTTAGCTCCACTCTAGGACAGAAAAAAGGCGGTCTGGTTATTAGCGGCGGCTACATCACGGGCAACTACTCTGCGGAGGCTGGCGGCGGCGTTTATGCTGGCGCTTGGAATCAAGCTCTTTCCGGGTTTACGTTTTCTGGTGGAATCATCGCCAGCAATGTGGCGCAAAACTCAGAGGGTGGCGGCATCCGTATCGCTGCGCCTACAGTTGGCGTATTTAATGTGAGCGGCGAGAAAGCCTACATCACTAACAATACGACCAATACCACCAACGACTGGGGCGGCGGTGGCGTATTCGTCCAGGGCAGCAGCGACAATAACGTTCAGCCGGCAAGCCTCGGGATATATAACGCGCTGATTGCCAACAATCATGCCAATGGCTTTGGCGGCGGGTTTGCCGCTTGCCCGACTGGTAAGACTGCCATTACCGATACCAATGGCATCGCGATTTTCGGTAATTCTGACGGTAAACCTGACGGTAATGGTTATAACCGATCGGGCGGCACCAACGGCAAGAACGATGACGCGGATAAACTCCCTGACGGCGGAGGCGGCGAAATAACTGAAGACTTTAAAAATGCCGGTCACCAGGATCTTTTTCTTATTCGCGATAGTACTAACCCTGAATCGCTGCCGTATATCGCTGCCGTAACAGGTCAGATGCTTGGTGGCGGAGCTGCCAAATGGACGGGCACGATCGACGGTAAGCCTAAGACCATCAGCAAGTATGACGGAGCCCAAGCCAAGTACATGATTGGCCTAAGGTCCGACTCGTTCGTTGATGATCAAAATGTCGCTATAGGGCTGGCTTCGTTATATATCACAGGCAACAAATCCAACATCCACGGTGGCGGAATCATGACCAACGGCGACGTTGTCGCCGGCTCCACCAAGGAAGTGAAGGTTTACCCCAAGATGAAGCTCAACGGCACCAAGATGCTTAAGGGCCGCAATCTCAAGAATAATGAGTTCGAGTTCATGCTGCTCAAGCAGAACAAGATTGTTAACGAGAATGGCGGGACTTCATATACAGCTCCGAGCTTTGACTCCAATGGCATTCTTCAGCCCAATCGCTGCTCGGTGGTCAATACAGTGAAAAACGATGGGAACGGACAATTCACCTTTGATCTGGGTGAAGTTTATGCCGACGACGATCTTGTTTACTACTTGGTAGAGGTTCCGGGCACGGACAAGGACGTTAATTATGACAAGACTATCTACAAGATAGATCCTACAGTTACAGAGGATCCGACCAAGACGCACGACGTGCTTGGCATTAAATACAAGTACTACACGGTAAGTAACGTAGAGATCACCAAGATGTTTGATGGTAAAACTGAGACTTCGGACGTTACACCAACGTCCGAAGATGGTGTTGCATGTGTTGCGCTTACTGGCGGTGCGACCTTCACCAACAAGTACACTCCGTACACTTCCACCGGCTCTTGGACTCCTAAGGCGACTAAGGTCGTTGAGGGCGGCGAGATGAAGGAGTTTACGCTTCAGCTTGCAACTAACAAGGAGTTCACGGAGAACGTTCAGGATAAGTCGACCCAGGCCGCTGGTGATAAGTCCCAGACCCTGAGCTTCGCCGAGATCGAGTACAAACTTGATCAGCTCGACAAGCTCGCGTCTGACTCCACTGGCCGCGGTGCAAACAAGACCTTCACCTATTACGTTCGCGAACAGCAGCCGAGCGCACTGTTTACGAACTACAAATACGATAAGTCGGTCTACAAAATCACGGTCACGGCAACTGATCAGTCTGATAAGACGATCAAGTGCGATGTGACTTACACCAAGATCGTCGATGCCAAAGGCAAGCCTATCCCCGAGAACGAGCAAAAGGCGGTCACCTACGTTCCGGCTAAGGACGAGGCCACTGGCAAGGAACAGAGCGTTCCGGTCTTCACCAACACCTACTCCACCTCTTTGCCCCTTTCTGGTATTTCGGGCGTCACTCTGACGTACCTTGCCGGCGCGGCGGTGCTTTGCGCTGCTGCGGCCTGGATGCACATTCGTCGCAAGGCGAATGCGAATGGAGGTGAGCGTCGTGAATAAGAAAGTTTGCTCCTTCCCGATCTTGTTTGCGCTGCTTGCCCTCCTGATCGGCACCTGCGCGGTTGTGTTCCCCGCTTCCGCGCAGGCCGCGCCGACCTCGACCGGTTCCATCACGGTGAGCGGCAACGTAGCGCGCAGCTACGACGCCTACCAGATCTTTAGCGCCAACGTCGTCGACGGCGACGGCGACGCCAAGATCGCCACCGACCTCGCCTGGGCAAGCGACGCCGTGCGCGACGCCGCGCTGCCCGTGCTGCACAGCGCCGGCATGCCCAATTCCCAGACCACCGCGCAGGAAGCTGCCGAGTGGCTCAACACCGATTCCCACCTTACGAGCGCGCTGAGCGCACAGCTCGCTCGTTCCCTCCAGAGCTCTGGCGCCGTGTCCGTGGCCCTTAACGCGGGCACGACGGCCGAGCTGCCCTGCGGCTACTGGCTCATCGTCGCCGACGACGACGTCATCGCCCAGGACGAGGCCGGCACCGCGCCGATCATGGCCCTGGTCGGCGGCAGCGCCGTCACCGTCAAGCCCAAGGCCGCGACGCCCAAGGTGTCCAAGCATGTGCTGGAGGACAGCACCGCCGCCTGGCAGAAGGCCGCCGACGCCACGGTCGCCGACGACCTGTACTGGCGCCTCTCTGCCACGGTCCCGGCGGGTCTTACCGCCTACGACACCTATACGGTGCAGTTCGTCGATACTATGAGCGCGGGGCTCGATCCCTCCAAGGTGGTCGCGAGCGTGCGCGTGTACGTGGCGGCGAGTTCGGACGGCGGCTTTGACGCCGTCTCGGCCGGCAAGGACGGGCGCACCGGCACCGAGCCCACGAAGGGCTGGACTGATATCACGGCCCAGTGCAGGGTCTCGGTCGACGGTAAGACCTTCACCGTGCGCACCGGTGACCTGATCGCCGCGCTCGGCGGGGCCGACGCCTTTACCGCGGGCGCCCGCGTGGTCGCCGTGTACAACGCACCGCTCAACAGCGCATGCAACCACGGCATCGCGAAGGGCAACCCCAACGAGGTCTACCTGCGCTATCCGCGCTCGCCCCTCGCCGACCAGTCCGGCGACGCCGGCTTCACCCGCACGCCGAGCGACGACGCGTGCGCCTACACCTGGGATCTCGCGCTCACCAAGCGCGGCAGCGACGGCGACAAGCCGCTTGCCGGGGCGGTCCTGAGCATCGCCGACGACCGCGGCCGCACGCTGGCGGCCGACGGTACGTGGGATGCGGAGGACAAGGCCACCGTCACCACGGGCGAGGACGGCCGCGTGACTGTCTCGGGCGTGGACTCGGGCAAGCTGGAGGTCCGCGAGCTCAAGGCACCCAAGGGCTACACCGCCTTTGGGGGCACGCGCTCCGTGACGGTCAAGGCCGAGGGCCTGGACGTCGACCAGGTGGCCGCCGCCAAGCCCAAGCTCACCATCACGGCCGAGTCGCCCCTGCGCGCCGACAGCGCGGACGGGTCGACGGGCAGCCTGGAGGCGTCGCTCATCAACACGCCCACCGGCACACCCCCTAGCATTACCACCGGAGGCTTTATGCCCTCGACTGGCGATATGGCAATGTACGCCGCGGCCGCCGCAGCGGTCGCCGGAGCCGCGCTCATCGTGGTCGCGCTCCTGGTCAAGCGGGGAGGTGGCAGCCATAAAGAGTAGCTGGCAGCCCCACAGAGAGCGGGGCGAGACGTAGCGAAGTAGATGCTAAGACACAGACAGACAGATTTAGATCAAATGGAATTCGAGCAGAAAGCAGAGGAAAAGAAGATGAGCATGAGCAAGAACATCGCACGCCTGGCAGTAACCGCCGGCCTCACAGCAGCGCTGAGCTTCGGCGGTGTCATGGCCCCGGTGAGTATGGCGTTTGCTGCGGAGGCGAACGGCTCGGTGACCATCGGAAAAGCGTTGGGGAACGATACCGAATTCATGGGTTACAAGATCTTTGACGCTGATGTGGCAAAGGATGAGAACGGCCAGACGCTTGTGAGCAATATCGCATGGGCGAACGACAAGGTTGGAGCTGCTGTTAAGAAAGCGATTGAGGAATTCGATACGGGCGCCACAATCGCAACCGCCCAGGATGCTGCGGATTGGATTAGCAACAACGTGATGCACACCGGTGAAACGACTAGCGTAGCATCTGACTCTGCTGCATATAAGATTGCGGCTGCTGTGGCTAAGGTGACCGGTCTGGATGATTCAAGTGATTACGCGGCCACTTCGAATGGTGTTGCCAGCAACCTTTCACACGGCTATTGGCTCTTTGTGACTAACGCCCTTACTGTCGCAGGCACCGAAACCGCCACCGCCCCTATCTTCGCTGTCGTCGGAGATGATCCGGTTTCAATTACCGAGAAGACCAGCATTCCCACTGTCGACAAACAGGTTCGTGAGGGCGATGCCTGGGGAAAGGTGAGTGACTCGTATATTGGCGAGGAGGTCGAATATAAACTGACTGGCTCCGTTGCGAGCAACATCGACACCTTCACCAAGTACGAATATACGTTCCAGGATCATCTTTCTGTTGGACTGGAGGCTATCAAGAGCTCCGTTAATGTGACAATTAACGATAAAGTTATAAATGGCTACACGGTAGACCTTGTGGACACTAAGAACGCTTCTGGGAACCTCACTGGTGGTCAAGACCTGACGATTTCCTTCTCCAATCTTAAGGATGCTGCAAAAGCTGCAGGCGTGACGCTTACGGGCGGCTCTAAGGTCGTTGTGACCTATAAAGCAAAACTGACCGATAAGGCTGAATACACTGCCACCGGCAACACCAATGATGTTAAACTCGTTTATTCGAATAATCCCATGACTAGCGACACCGGTACCTCCACGTCGAAGCGAGTTACCGACCATGTCTTCCGCCTGGATGTGACCAAGGTCGAAAAGGATAACGAGGGCCAAAAACTTGAAGCTACCTTCCAAGTTAAAATGACCAAAGAGGGAGGGAAAGAGCTTAAGGATAATAGGTGGCTGACCCAAACTGGCGGCATTACCGACAAAGAGGAAAAGGCCGGAAAATTCACGACCAGCAAGGGCGCTGACAAGATTTATATCCCTGGTCTTGTTGCAGGAACGTATGAGATTACCGAATGCAATACTCCTGCTGGTTACAACACCCTTGCTCCGTTTACCATTACGGTGGATCCGACATACGACGAGAATGGCACTCTGACGGGACTCGATGTAACGCCCAGCAATACCGAAATGGTTACTCCCAGTACTACAAATGACGCGACCATTCCTGTCACCATCAAGAACAAGAAGGGCTCCGGCCTCCCACTCACCGGTCTTAACGGCGTGACCTTCACTTGGATCGCTGGTGGCGCGGTGCTGTGTATCGGCGTGGCACACCTCATCCGCAGCCGTAAGCAGGCTGAGGAGTCCGAGCAGGAGTAACGCTCGCTCACCCATCCCTTTGGCAGGTGGGATGTGATGGCCATGAGACTTGCGGACACTTTTCTCGTCCATCCACTTTCTTGCTTTGCCATTCTCTTTTCGGGGCAGACTCCGCACTGGAGTTTGCCCCGTTCTTTTTGGGATAACGCAGCGGTAGTGTCGAGAAAGTTGGTGTAGAGCCCCATCCGAAGCGAGTCGGCCCGGCGT
>CABUMU010000019.1 GCA_902492855.1 uncultured Collinsella sp.
GGGCGACAAGATCATCGCCATCGACTCCCACATCGACACCGTCGGCATCGGCAACATCGAGAACTGGGACGCCGATCCCTATGAGGGCTACGAGACCGACGAGATCATCTACGGCCGCGGCGGCTCCGACCAGGAGGGCGGCATGGCTTCTGCTACCTACGCTGCCAAGATGATGAAGGACATGGGCCTCATCCCCGAGGGCTACAAGATCATGGTCGTCGGCACCGTCCAGGAAGAGGACTGCGACGGCATGTGCTGGCAGTACATCTACAACAAGGACGGCATTAAGCCCGAGTTCGTCATTTCCACCGAGCCCACCGACGGCGGCATCTACCGCGGTCACCGCGGCCGCATGGAGATCCGCGTCGACGTTCACGGTACCTCCTGCCACGGCTCCGCTCCCGACCGCGGCGACAACGCCATCTACAAGATGGCCGACATCATCGCCGACGTCCGCGCCCTCAACAACAACGGCTGCGACGAGTCGACCGACATCAAGGGCCTCGTCAAGATGCTCGACCCCAAGTACAACCCCGAGCACTTCGAGGATGCCCGCTTCCTGGGCCGCGGCACCTGCACCGTCAGCCAGATCTTCTACACCAGCCCCAGCCGTTGCGCCGTGGCCGACTCCTGCGCCATCTCCATCGACCGTCGCATGACCGCCGGTGAGACCTGGGAGTCCTGCCTGGACGAGATCCGCAACCTGCCGGCTGCCAAGAAGTACGGCGACGACGTGAAGGTCTCCATGTACATGTACGACCGTCCGTCCTGGACCGGCGAGGTCTACGAGACCGAGGCTTACTTCCCCACGTGGATCAACAAGGAGACCGCTCCGCACGTCAAGGCCCTCGTCGACGCCCACAAGGCTATGTTTGGTGACGAGCGCATCGGCTGCGAGCCCAGCATGGACAAGCGCACCGGTCGTCCGCTGTGCGACAAGTGGACCTTCTCCACGAACTGCGTCTCCATCCAGGGCCGCTACGGCATCCCCTGCGTGGGCTTTGGCCCGGGTGCCGAGTCTCAGGCTCACGCTCCCAACGAGGTCACCTACAAGGACGACCTGGTCACCGCTGCTGCCATGTACGTGGCTGCCCTGAACCTCTACGATCCGAGCAAGGCCGATGGCGACGCCACCGTGTTCCGCGCCGGTCTGACCAACAACAAGATTGATTAGTCCCATTCCTCGATTTTGTTGAGCCGGGGGCTGCTCGTGTCCCCGGCACCCCCTGTTGACTTGGGGCCCGCGGTCGTTATCTCCCATGCTTCCTCAACGGTGGCGGGTCCTCGTCATGGTGCTCTGCATGTTCTAGCCACACGCGCATGCCGGAGCACATCTACTCATTGCGATCGTTTCATCTTTAGAAAGGACATTTCCATGGACGCTAAGTTTACCGAGCTCGTCGAGCAGCTGAACGGCCTCGATTTTAAGGGTATGTACGGCAGCGACTTCCTGCACACCTGGGACAAGACTACCGATGAGCTCAAGGCTCTCTACATCGTCGCCGACGCCCTGCGCGAGCTGCGCGAGAACAACGTCTCGTCCAAGATCTTCGACTCGGGTCTGGCCGTCTCCCTGTTCCGCGACAACTCCACCCGTACGCGCTTCTCCTTCTCTAAGGCCGCCAACCTGCTCGGCCTTGAGCTGCAGGACCTGGACGAGAAGAAGTCCCAGATCGCTCACGGCGAGACCGTCCGCGAGACCGCTACCATGATCTCCTTCATGGCCGACGTCATCGGCATCCGCGATGACATGTACATCGGCAAGGGCGACGCCTACATGGCCGAGGTCTCTGAGTCCGTGCAGCAGGCCTACGAGGACGGCGTTCTGGATCACCGTCCCACGCTCATCTCCCTGCAGTCCGATTCCGACCACCCCACGCAGTCCTCTGCCGACATGCTCTACCTCATCAACGAGTTTGGCGGCCTCGAGAACCTCAAGGGCAAGAAGGTTGCCGTCACCTGGGCCTATTCGCCCTCTTACGGCAAGCCGCTGTCCTGCCCGCAGTCGCTGATCAGCCTGCTGCCCCGCTTTGGCATGGACGTCACCCTGGCTCACCCCGAGGGCTATGACCTCATGCCCGAGGTCGTCGAGCGCGCCAAGGGCTACGCCGCCGAGTCCGGCACCACCTTTAAGCAGGTCAACACCATGGCCGAGGCCTTCGAGGGCGCCGACATCGTGATCCCCAAGAGCTGGGCTCCGTTTGCCGCCATGGAGAAGCGCACCAACCTGTACGCCGAGGGCGACGACGCCGGCATCGCAGCGCTCGAGAAGGAGCTGCTCGCCCAGAACGCCACCCATCAGGACTGGTGCTCCACGACCGAGCTCATGGAGAAGACTGCCAACGGCCAAGACACCATCTTTATGCACCCGCTGCCCGCCGACATCTCCGGTGTTTCCTGTGAGCACGGCGAGGTTAACGCCGACGTCTTCGACATGCACCGCGTGGGCATGTACAAGGAGGCCAGCTACAAGCCGTACGCCATCGCTGCCATGATGTTCCTGCAGAAGGTTGCCGATCCCGCCGCTACCCTCAAGGCCCTCGACGAGCGCAACACCGCCCGTTGGCTCCAGGCCTAAAGCCGGGTTGAGGTAAGCCATGTAAAGGGGGCGCTCTGCCAACCGGCGGGGTGCCCTTTTTTGCATCGCGGGCGTGCGGGATAAGCGCTTTCGATGTGGATGCCCGCGGCGCGAGTTATGGGTACGATGGTTTCGGGGGAGGTATCACCATGAGACTTGGATGCGTCATTATGGCTTCGGGCGAGGGCAAGCGGTTTGGCTCTAACAAGATGCTCGCCGATATCTATGGCAAGCCGCTGATTGCCCGGACCATTGATTCGGTTCCCCGGGGCTTTGACGTTGTGGTTTCGACGCGTTGGCCCGAGGTCGCTCAGATTTGCGAGGACAAGCATTGCCCGTGCGTGCTGCATGATGGCGAGTTGCGCAGCGAAAACGTCCGTGCGGGCCTTTCGTGGGGAGTCGAACGCAACTGGAAAGGTTGCCTCTTTTTGCCGGGCGACCAGCCGCTCGTGAGTTCGGATTCTTTTGAGGCTATGGTTCGTGCATTTGATGAGCGTGGCCGCAAGCATCCGGTGCGTCTTGCGTGCAACGGTGAGCCTTCGAGCCCGGTGCTCTTTCCGGCGGAACTGTTCGATGCACTTATGTGTCTTGAGGGCAAGGACGGTGGCGGTTCGATCCTTAAGGACCGTACCGACGTTGCGCTGGTCGAAGCGCACGCCTACGAGCTGTGGGACGTCGATACCGCCAAGGGACAGCGACGCATAGCGGAGCATATCGCCGCCTGCTCGTATTTTGATCGCGTGGCCAACTGCATCAATCAATAAGGAGCAATTATGATCATCATCAAAAACGGCGCGCTCGTGACGCCCCAGGGGCTTCGCCGCGCCGATCTTGCCATGGAGGGCGATAAGATCGTGCGGATCGCCGCGGCGATTGAGCCGGCCGAGGGCGACACCGTCGAGGATGCCGTGGGCTGTTGGGTGTTTCCCGGCTTTATCGACGGCCACACGCACATGCAGTGCTGGACCGGCATGGATTGGACGGCCGATAGCTTTGAGACCGGCACGCGCGCGGCTGCCTGCGGCGGCACGACGACCATTGTGGACTACGCGACGGCCGATCGCGGCGTGACCATGCCCGATGCCTTGGCCGAGTGGCATCGCCGCGCCGACGGCACCTGCACGGCCAACTACGCCTTTCATATGGCACTCGCCGAGTGGAACGAGCGCAACCGCGCCGATCTCTCGGCCATGCGCGAGGCGGGCGTATCGTCGTTCAAGACCTACTTTGCCTACGATCATCTGCGCCTGGACGATGCCGAGACGCTCGAGGTGCTCGAGGAGCTCAAGCGTATTGGCGGCATACTGTGCGTGCATTGCGAGAACGGTACGCTGGTGGACGAGCTGCAGAAGCGCGTGTACGAGCAGGGTATCCACGGGCCCGAGGGCCATGCGCTCAGCCGTCCGGATGTGTGCGAGGCCGAGGCAGTGAGCCGTCTGCTATATCTGGCGCACCTGGCCGGCGACGCACCGGTCAACGTGGTGCACCTTTCGACCAAGCTGGGGCTCGAGGCCATCCGTGCCGCCAAGGCGCGCGGGCAGAAGAATATCTATGTCGAGACCTGCCCTCAGTATCTGATGCTCGACGATACGTGCTTCTTGGAGCGGGGCGAGGACGGCTTTGCGGGTGCCAAGTATGTGATGAGCCCACCGCTGCGCCATGCGGGTGACCGTGCGGCACTGCGCGAGGCGCTTGTGGCCGGCGAGATCGATACGATTGCGACCGACCACTGCAGCTTTAACCTACACGGGCAAAAGGACCGCGGGCGCGACGACTTCCGCGCGATTCCCAACGGCGGGCCCGGCGTCGAGCATCGCCCCGTCGCGATCGCCACGAGCTTTGAGGGACAGCTGGGCCCCGAGGATCTGTGCCGCTTGATGAGCGAGAACCCGGCGCGCGTGTTTGGCATGTACCCGCGCAAGGGTTGTCTTACCGAGGGCTCCGATGCCGACGTGTGCGTGTGGGATCCCCAGGCGCGTTGGACCATTCGCGCGGCGACGCAGCATCAGGCTGTGGACTACACGCCGCTCGAGGGCTTTGAAGCGCATGGCCGCGCCAAGGCTGTGTTTGTGAACGGCGTGTTGGTGGCGCGCGACGGCGAGCCCACCGGAGCCCAGCCCGGCCGCTACGTCCCCCGCTAGCAGGAAGATCACCGGATTTCCCTTCTCAGTTGCGGTGGAATAGTTCCTGTTTAGCCGCCAAATAGGCCGTTTCAGGAACTATTCCACCGCAACTTATAGGCCTGCTGGGGCAGCGCCAGCTACTTGAGGCTGGTGGCGATGAGGGGGCGGCCGAGGGCTGCCTCGAAGCGGTCGGCCATCGTGGGGTCGCTGAGCGTGTCGACTTGGTTGAGCATGATACGGACATTGTTGAGGTTCAGCATCCGCAGCTCGGCATTGAGCGCCATGGCGACGCGCTCGGGCGTGGCGATGTCGGTGGGCTCGCAGCCGCAACGCTCGCAGAAGAGCTCGGGGCGGTGGACAACCTTGGCGACGGGCTTGCCCAGCCCCGAGGCGCCGACGATCCAGGCAACATTTGCCGTGTCGGCGGGAATTACCGGCTCCCAGGCGGCATGTGCCTTGAGCGGGAGTCGCTTGCTGCCATCTGCCTCGGCCAACACATAGTCAAAGCGCTGCGCCAACTCGTTGAGCGGCTCGGCGGGCGCGGAGAGCTTGCCTGTCTCCGGGTCCAAAACACCCGCCTGGCAGATGCTTCCGCGCACAAGGCCCGCGCAGGCCTCGCAGGTGCAACCGGGGACATGTGCGGCGCCTGGCTTCCAAGGCGCGGCGTCCAGGCGACGGCTCGACCCGTTCCATGGCACGCCGGCGACGGGAAACATGTGCGTGGTGGTGCAGAGGAGCACGCGGCCGCCAGCGCGCATGAGCTCGAGACCCAGCGTCTTCAGCAGTGTCGACTTGCCGCCACTGCCGATAATCGCGGTAATGCCCGGCTCGATCTTGAGCGCGGAGGCAAGGTTTCCGTCCGTCGTTTCCATCTGTTCACCGCCGTATAATACTGTGATAATAAATAATCATCAGAGTAGCGGTCGAACCGCTTTTGCTCTGCTCAAACCGTAGCACAGGGAGGTGCCCCGGGAATGCTCGTTTATGTTCGCGGCGCCGGCGATATCGCCACGGGTGTCGCTGCCCGTTTGGTGCGCGCCGGCGTGTCGGTTGTCATGGCCGATATCGCGGCCCCCACGTGTATCCGTCGCACAATCAGTTTTTGCGAGGCCATTCGCCTGGGCGAGGTCCAGGTCGAGGGCATTCGCGCTCGCTTGGCGCAGACGCCGGCAGAGGCGCTTGCAATTACCGAGGCCGGAGACGTCGCCGTCGTGGTAGACCCCCAGGCCAAGATGCTTGACGAACTGAAACCCGCGGCCGTGGTCGACGCGATTCTGGCCAAGCGCAACTTGGGCACCACGCGCGACATGGCGCCTGCCGTCATCGCCGTGGGGCCGGGCTTTACCGCGCCGGTTGACTGCGACGCCGTGGTCGAGACCATGCGCGGGCATTTTCTCGGCCGTGTCATTACCCAAGGTTCGCCCCAGCCCAACACGGGCGTGCCGGGCATGATCGCCGGCTATGGCAAGGAGCGTGTTATCCACAGCCCCGCCGCCGGCGTGTTTCGGTCCGACCGCGCAATCGGCGACATCGTGAGCGCTGGAGACGTGATTGGCTACGCGGGCGATACGCCCATGTGCACGCAGATCGATGGCTGTCTGCGCGGGCTTTTGGCGAATGGCGTACAGGTGACTGAGGGCTTTAAATGCGCCGATGTCGATCCGCGCGGCGATGCCAGCTATATCAACTACATTTCGGACAAGGCGACGTCGGTCGGCGGCGGCGTGCTCGAGGCACTCGCTATGCTCACCGATGTCTTTAGAGGATAGAAGGCGGCAATGGAAAAGCTCGATGTTGTGAATGCGGCGCTTGCCGCCCTGCGTGCTGGCGAGACGTGCGAGCTCGTGGTCGTGGCCGGTACGGCGGGGTCGTCACCGCGCGGTGTGGGCGCATGGATGACTGTCTTTGCCGATGGCAGCCAGGCGGGCACTATCGGCGGCGGCAAGATTGAGCTCTTTGCGCTGGATGAGGCGCGCGAGCTCCTGAGCGCGGGACAGTCGCGTCTGGTCCGCTACACCATGGGCGGCGAGAACTCCGATACCGGCATGATCTGCGGCGGAGCCATCTGCCTGTGCTACCTGCATCTGGATGCGACCAAGGTGCCGTTGTTTCAGGCGATTGCCGATGTGCTGGCGTATCGTCGTATCGGCGACTTCGTCATCGACTTTGAGCCGTTTATCGCGAGCGCGCTCGAGGGCGATGCGGCCGAGTACCATGGCGAGGAATCGCGCCGCACCATTGCGGCCTGCCCCGGGCTTTCGCTGGTGGGGGAGGGGAGTAAGGTCACCTACACCAACGCTGCCTCCGAGATTCCCGCGGCGCACATCGAGACGCTCTGCCCCGAGGGTCTGACCTATATCTTTGGCTGCGGCCACGTGGGAGCAGCGACGGCGCGGGTGCTCACGGCGGCGGGCTTTGCCGTCGTGGTGTGCGACGACCGCCCCGGCACGCTGGCCCCCGATTGGGTGCCCGGTGTCTACGATCGTCGTCTTGTCGACTACAAGAACCTGAGCAAGCAGTGCCCCATCGGCCCGCGCGACCTGGTGGTCGTTGCCACGGCGGGTCACAAGTCCGATATCGACGTGGTGATTCAGGCCATGCGCGCCAAACCCGCCTATCTGGGCTGCCTGGGCTCGCGCCGTAAGACGGCCTTTGTGCACGCCCGCCTGGAGCAGGAGGGCTTTACGCAGGAGCAAATCGGCGAGCTGCACCTGCCGATCGGAGTCGCCATCGAGGCCGAGGACCCCGAGGAGATCGCCATCTCCATCGCCGCCGAGATGATCCACCTGCGCCGCACCAAGCTCGTCCCCCGCAAGCGCTAATCGCATCCTCGATATGAGTTGCGGTGAAATAGTTCCTAGATGGGCCCGACGGGCGGTCAGCCAGGAACTATTTCACCGCAACTGCTCTTTTGATCCCCTAGGGTTCAATATGTGCGGGGGAGTTGTGGAGTTGTGCAGGCAGACGAGGGTTTTCTGGAAATACGCTCCCGATGCGCGTATAGTACCGATTGTTTTGTCGGCTCCTGCTGCGTCGAGTCCAAACCGCGAAATGCCATGAGCGGGGCGGATGCAGCCAGGAGGCACGAGGACAACCCACCGTGGCCACGCCCCGTGCTTAAAACCCCAAGAAGGAGTGAACAATGGCAGAAGAGAAGTATGTGCCGCGTCTGAAGACCAAGTACAACAACGAGGTCAAGCAGCAGCTTCAGGAAAAGTTCCAGTACGAGAACGTCATGATGATCCCCAAGTTTGAGAAGATCGTCGTGAACATGGGTGTCGGCGAGGCCGCTACCGATTCCAAGGCCATCGACGGTGCCGTGCGCGACCTGCGCGCCATCACCGGCCAGCAGCCGATGATCACCCGTGCCCGCAAGTCCATCGCTACCTTCCGCCTGCGCGCTGGTATGCCGATCGGCTGCAAGGTTACCCTGCGTGGCGACCGTATGTGGGAGTTCTTCGATCGTCTGACCTCCGTCGCGATCCCTCGTATCCGCGACTTCCGCGGTATCTCCGCCAAGAGCTTCGACGGCCGTGGTAACTTCTCCATGGGCGTCACCGAACAGCTCATCTTCCCCGAGATCGACTTCGACTCCGTCGATCACCAGCGCGGTATGGACATCACTTTCGTGACCACCGCCAATACCGATGAGGAGGCCAAGGCCCTTCTGGACGCCTTTGGTTTCCCGTTCAAGAAATAGGTTCACCTGCCCTATAAGCGCCGTTCCCACAAGGGGGCGGCGCTTGGGGCGAACAATACTCTATGTGAGGAGGATATAAGTGGCTAAGACATCGATGATCGTCAAGTGCAATCGCAAGCAGAAGTTCTCTACTCGTGAGTACACGCGCTGCCAGCGCTGCGGCCGTCCGCACTCTGTGTACCGCAAGTTCGGCCTGTGCCGTGTCTGCTTCCGCGAGCTTGCACTCAAGGGCGAGCTTCCCGGCGTTAAGAAGGCCAGCTGGTAAGTCACTACCAGCGTTTCAAGCATCAGTTTGGAACAGGGAAAACGCGCTAAAAAGGCTTTGCCGTTAAGGGCGGCGAAGAACCAAGAGCACGTGTTCATCAAGAACGAAGGAGAATCTGTATGAACCTTACAGACCCGATCGCAGATATGCTTACGCGCATCCGTAACGCTAACTCTGTGAACAAGGCCACGGTCTCCATGCCGAGCAGCAAGAAGCTCGTCGAGATCGCTCGTGTTCTGCACGAGGAGGGCTACATCGAGGGCTACGATGTCGAGGACACCGTTCCCCAGAAGACTCTGCACATCACGCTTAAGTATGGTCCCAAGAAGGCTAAGGTCATCAACGGCATCCGCCGCATTTCCAAGCCGGGCCTGCGTAAGTACACCGGCGTTGCCGACATGCCCCGCGTCCGCGGTGGCCTTGGTACCGCCATTATTTCCACCAGCCATGGCGTCATGACCGACCGCGATGCTCGCAAGCACAACGTCGGCGGCGAGATCATCGCTTACGTCTGGTAATTCGCTCGGTAGGTAGAAGGAAAGGAGATCACCGTGTCTCGTATCGGTAATAAGCCTGTCCAGATTCCCGCCGGAGTCGAAGTGGCAGTCAACGGCAACAACGTTGTCGTCAAGGGCCCCAAGGGCCAGCTCGAGCTCGATGTCTTTGAGAAGCTCGCTATCAACGTCGAGGACAACGTCCTCACCGTTTCCCGTCCCGACGACGAGCGTGAGACCCGTGCCCGCCACGGCCTCACCCGCGCCCTCATCCACAACATGGTTGTTGGCGTTTCCGAGGGCTTCGAGAAGAAGCTCGAGCTCGCCGGCGTCGGTTACCGCGTGCAGCAGAAGGGCAAGAACCTCGAGTTCTCCCTGGGCTTCTCGCACCCCGTGATCGTCGAGGCTCCTGAGGGCATCACCTTCGAGGTTCCCGACAACACCCACGTGAACGTCAAGGGTATCAACAAGCAGCAGGTCGGTCAGATCGCCGCTGAGATCCGCGGCCATCGTCCTCCCGAGCCTTACAAGGGCAAGGGTATCCACTACGTTGGCGAGCACATCCGCCGCAAGCTGGGTAAGGCCGCCAAGTAGTCGTAACCGACTCACTCGCATAAGACCAGCACCCCGTCAGGTGCTGGCAAGATCAACCTTTTTAGGAGTTTACGTATGAACAAGCATAAGGCGAAGCTGGAAGGCCTCAAGCGTCGTCAGCGTCGTGTTCGCGGCAAGGTCTCGGGTACCTCCGAGCGTCCGCGTCTTCGCGTGACCCGTACTAACGCCAACATCTATGCCCAGATCATCGACGACAGCAAGGGCTCCAGCCTGACGCTCGTCTCTGCCTCGACCCTCGAGGCCGAGTTCAAGGGCACCCACACCTCGAACAAGGAGGCTGCGGAGAAGGTCGGTCAGCTCGTTGGCAAGCGCGCCATCGAGGCCGGCATCACCAAGGTCGCCTTCGATCGCGGTGGCCGTATCTACCATGGCCGCGTCAAGGCCCTCGCCGACGGTGCTCGTGCCGCCGGTCTCGAGTTCTAGGAGGTATGTAGCACATGGCTCGTAATCAGAAGCAGCAGCGCGAGGCCTCCGAGTTCGAGGAGCGCGTCGTTTACATCAACCGCGTGTCGAAGACCGTCAAGGGTGGTCGTCGCATGAGCCTCGTCGCTCTCGTCGTCGTTGGCGACGGCAAGGGCAACGTCGGCGTTGGCATGGGCAAGTCCGCTGAGGTGCCCATGGCCATCTCCAAGGCATCTCTCGATGCCAAGAAGAACATGTTCCACGTGCCGGTGACCGAGCAGGGCACCATCCCGCACGAGGTTCTCGGCCACTTTGGTGCCGGCCGCATCATCATCAAGCCCGCTGTCGAGGGTACCGGCGTTATCGCCGGCGGCGCTGTGCGTCCCCTCTTTGAGCTTGCTGGCATCAAGAACGTCCTGTCCAAGTCCCTCGGTACCGACAACGGCCTCAACATCATCAAGGCTGCCGTCGAGGGCCTCAAGGAGCTCTCCAGCCCTGAGGACGTCGCGGCTCGCCGTGGCCTGACGGTCTCCGAGATGTTCGTCGGTAAGGAGAACTAAGCATGGCTGACACCATCAAGATCAAGCAGGTCCGCAGCACCAACGGTTGCAAGCAGGACCAGGTCCGTACTGTCCGTGCCCTCGGTCTCCACAGGATCCGCGAGGTTCGCGAGATTGCTGACAACGAGTCCGTCCGCGGCATGATCTTCAAGGTCAAGCACCTTGTCGAGATTGTAGAGGAGTAGCAAATGCAGCTTCACGATCTTACTCCCGCGCCCGGTTCCACCAAGAACCGCAAGCGCGTCGGCCGTGGCAATTCTTCGGGTCACGGCACCACTTCTGGCCGCGGCCAGAAGGGCCAGGGTTCCCGCTCTGGCGGCACCAAGGGTGCCGGCTTCGAGGGTGGCCAGACTCCGCTGGCTATGCGCCTGCCCAAGCTTCCGGGCTTCCGCAACCCCCGTCGTATCGAGTACACCGCTGTTAACGTTGAGCGTCTTGAGCGTAAGTTCGAGGACGGCGCTGTGATCGACGGTGCCGCTCTTAAGGCCGCTCGCATCACCAAGAGCGAGTTCGAGCCCGTCAAGGTGCTCGGCAATGGTGAGCTCACCAAGAAGTTCACGGTCAAGGTCGACAAGGTCAGCGCTTCTGCGCAGGCCAAGATCGAGGCCGCCGGCGGAAAGGTCGAGCTGCCGTGCTAAATGGTCTTAAGAATGCTTTCCGCATCAAAGAATTGCGCGAAAAGATTCTTTTTACCATAGCTATGCTCGTCGTGTACCGCATTGGTGCGCACGTTCCTGTGCCCGGCATTCCCTTCCAGGGGATGCTGGGCCTTTTCTCGACCGATAACAATTCGGTCGCCGCAGGTGCTATGGCCCTCCTGAATCTTTTCTCTGGCGGCGCGTTGAGCTATGTGTCGGTGTTTTCGCTGGGCATCATGCCTTACATCACCAGCTCGATCATCCTTCAGATGCTCCAGGCCGTTGTGCCTTCCCTGCATGAGCTTGCCCGCGAGGGCGAGGTCGGTCAGACCAAGATTACGCAGTATTCGCGTTACCTCACCCTGGCTCTGGCAATCCTCAACTCCGTGGGTTACCTCTTCCTCTTTAAGAGCTTCGGCATCAGCTTTAATGGTGCCGGCGCTCCCGAGATCATCTTCGACCTCATGATTGTCGGCACGCTCACCGCGGGCGCCATGCTGATCATGTGGATTGGTGAGCTCATCACCCAGCGCGGTATCGGCAATGGCATGTCGCTGATTATCTTTGCGAACATCATGGCCGGTCTGCCGCAGGCTATCTTCTCCAGCACCGAGGGCAATGCCGGTGGCATCATCACCATGGTGATCATCTGCGCCATCATCCTGCTGGTTATCCCGTTGATTGTTTTCCTTGAGCGCGGCCAGCGCCGCATTCCGGTCTCCTACGCTAAGCGCGTCGTGGGCCGTCGCATGATGGGTGGCCAGACCACCTACCTGCCCATCAAGGTCAACACCGCGGGTGTCGTGCCGATCATCTTCGCTTCGGCGCTGCTGTACTTCCCGGCTCAGATTGCCGTGTTCTTCCCCGGCATCGGCTGGATCCAGGCAGTTGCCTCTGCGCTTTCGCGCGGCTGGCTCAACTGGGTGCTTAACGTTGTCCTCATCGTGTTCTTCGCGTACTTCTACACCTCCATGGTGTTCAACCCCGATGACACGGCCGACAACCTTAAGAAGCAGGGCGGCTTTATTCCGGGCGTGCGTCCGGGTAGGGCTACCGCGGCCTACATCAAGAACGCGCTCAACAAGATCACGCTTCCCAGCGCTGTCTTTTTGGCGCTCATCGCCATCGTGCCTTCGATCATCTTCTCCTTCACGGGTAACCAGCTGATCCAGGCATTTGGCGGCACGTCCATCCTCATCATGGTCGGCGTCGTGCTCGACACGGTCGATAAGCTCGAAGGCCAGATCAAGATGTATGATTACGATGGATTCTTTAAATAGGCTAGAGGAGGATTGCTCATGAACCTCGTATTGCTCGGAGCTCCGGGTGCCGGTAAGGGCACCGTCGCACAGGAGCTCGTCGCCGAGTTTGGCGTCGCCCATATTTCCACGGGCGACCTGCTGCGTGCTGCCGTCAAGGGTGGCACCGAGCTTGGTATTCAGGCTAAGAAGTACATGGACGCTGGCGAGCTCGTTCCCGACCAGCTCGTGATCGACCTTGTCAAGGAGCGCCTTGCCGCCGATGACGCCCAGCAGGGCTTCATCCTCGACGGCTTCCCGCGCAACACCGCCCAGGCTGTGACGCTCGATTCCGAGCTCTCCGCCATGGGTCGCGAGATCGATTGCGCCCTTCTGGTCGATGTGGCCCCCGAGGTCATTATCGATCGTCTGTCTTCGCGTCGCACCTGCCGCGCCTGCGGTTACACCGGCACCGCTGCCGATGCTACCTGCCCCAAGTGTGGCGGCGAGATGTATCAGCGCGACGACGACAAGCCCGAGACCATCAAGAACCGTCTCGACGTCTACGAGAAGTCCACGAGCCCGCTCGTCGACTACTATCGTGGCCAGGGTCTGCTCAAGTCGGTCAACGGTGACCAGGCTCGCGAGACCGTGTACGGGGATGTCAAAGAGGCTCTCGGTCTATGATCAAGATTAAGTCTGCAACGCAAATCGAGCAGATGAAGAAGGCAGGAGCGCTATCTAAGATGGCGCTCCGCCACGTTGGAGCCATGGTGCGCCCCGGCGTTTCCACCTTTGAGCTCGATCAGCTCGCGGAGCAGATTATCCGCATGCATGGTGGCACCCCAGCCTTTAAGGGTTACGGCGGGTTTCCCGGAACCATTTGCGCATCGATTAACGATGCCGTGGTACACGGTATTCCCAACCCCGACATGATCCTGCGCGATGGCGATATCATCTCCATCGATACGGGAGCCGTTGTCGACGGTTGGGTCGGCGATAACGCTTGGACGTTTTTCGTCGGCACCCCCACGCCCGAGGCCAAGGCCCTGTGCGAGATCACGCGCGATTGCCTTAAGGCTGCCATCGAGCAGGCTGTTCCCGGTAACCATATCGGGGACGTCGGTTATGCCGTTCAGTCCCTCGCCGAGTCTCACGGTTACGGCGTGCTTCGCGATTATGTGGGCCATGGCATTGGCCGCGTGATGCACGAGGACCCCAACGTTCCTAACTATGGAAAGAAGGGGAGGGGCGTTCGCCTCCAGGCCGGCATGGTCATTGCCATCGAGCCGATGGTTACGATGGGTTCCAACCATGTGAGCACGGGCTCCGACGGTTGGATCGTCACGACCAACGACCACCTGCCCGCCGCGCACTACGAGAACACCGTCGCCATTACCAATGACGGCCCGGTGATTCTCACCACGGATGCGCAAGGTGCTTGGTGTTCGCTCCAAGGCGGAGAAATGTAAAAGTCGCCGCCCCCTGATGCCCAACCTCGCCTTTCAATTTCGAAGGCATGACCCCAAGGTCTATGCCTTCTCATTTCAAGGCGATCTTGGGCATCAGGGAACGGCTTTGTTTTACATTTCAAATGTAACAAGTTCCACTTAGTTGTGGAGCCATTACGAAGTTATTATGATGCGTATATACGTGTTGTAGAATACCCAATCGCTGTCGTTTTCTAGAGAAAGATGATTGCTTGTGAAGAAGGAAGACGCAATTGAGCTCGAGGGTACGGTAAAAGAGCCGCTGCCCAACGCCATGTTTAAGGTCGAGCTCGAGAACGGTCATTCGGTTCTGTGCAACATTTCTGGCAAGATCCGAATGAATTACATCCGCATTCTCCCCGGTGACAGGGTTGTCGTGGAGCTTTCCCCGTACGACCTGACCCGCGGCCGCATCACCTATCGCTATAAATAGCGGCACGCATACACGCTCTTTTCCGACTGCAGGATTAGCTCAACCTACGGTCGGTTTGCGTGTGAAGACCAGCCATAGTTTTAAACGCCTGCGGCTGGGCGAGTAGATAGTAGGGAAGTAGTTTGAGCGCTACCGAAAGGAAGAACGATGAAGGTACGTCCTTCGGTCAAGAAGATGTGCGATAAGTGCAAAATCATTAGGCGCCATGGCAAGGTCCTCGTCATTTGCGAGAACCCCCGTCATAAGCAGCGTCAGGGTTAAGAGAGGAGACTACGTTGGCCCGTATTAATGGTGTCGACCTCCCGCGTGAGAAGCGCGTTGAGATCGGTCTGACCTACATTTACGGCATCGGCCGCACCACTGCGACGAAGATTTGCGTCGAGTGCAACGTTAACGTGGATACGCGCGTTAAGGACCTCACCGAGGATGAGGTTAACGCCATCCGCGATTATATCGATAAGAACCAGATCATGGTTGAGGGCGACCTCCGCCGTGAGCGCAACCAGAACGTCAAGCGCCTTATGGACATCGGCTGCAACCGCGGCCTTCGTCACCGCAAGGGCCTCCCGGTCCGCGGCCAGCGCACCCACACTAACGCTCGTACCCGCAAGGGCCCGAAGCGTCAGATCGGTGCTAAGAAGAAGAAATAAGGAGCGCTAGATAGATGGCTACTGCTAAGAAGAACGTTCGCGCTGCCCGTCTGAAGCGCGCGGACCGTAAGAACATTTCCGTGGGCCAGGCTCACATTCGTTCTACGTTCAACAACACGATCGTTTCGATCACCGATCCCCAGGGCAACGTCATTTCCTGGAAGTCGGCTGGCCAGGTGGGCTTCAAGGGCTCCCGTAAGTCCACGCCGTTCGCTGCCCAGATGGCTGCCGAGGCTGCTGCCAAGCAGGCCATGGAGCACGGTATGAAGAAGGTTTCCGTCTTCGTCAAGGGCCCCGGCTCCGGTCGTGAGACCGCCATCCGCTCCCTCCAGGCTGCTGGCCTCGAGGTCTCGAGCATCCAGGACAAGACCCCCATTCCGCACAACGGCTGCCGCCCCAAGAAGCGTCGCCGCGTGTAACTGAAAGGATCGTATCAATATGGCAATCGACAGGACTCCTGTTCTTAAGCGCTGCCGTCAGCTCGGGATCGATCCCGCTGAGCTCGGTTACAGCAGCAAGAAGGAATCTATCCGTCAGCCCAAGCGCCGTCGCAAGGAATCTGAGTACGGCATGCAGCTGCGCGAGAAGCAGAAGGTCAAGTTCATCTATGGCGTTCTGGAGAAGCAGTTCCACGGCTACTTCAACAAGGCCCGCAAGATGAACGGCGTCACCGGTGAGAACCTCATGATCATCCTTGAGTCTCGCCTCGACAACGTCGTCTTCCGTCTTGGCTTCGCCCGCACCCGCAAAGAGGCTCGTCAGTCCGTCCGTCACGGTCACTTCACCGTGAACGGCAAGCGCGTGGACATCCCGTCCTACCGCGTCAAGGCCGGCGACGTCGTCGCTGTCGGCGAGAAGTTCCGTGACCTCCTCCCCATCAAGGAGGCCCTGATTTCCTCCGAGCGCTTTGAGGTCCCTGGCTGGCTCGAGGTCGATATCGAGAAGCTGTCTGGTAACGTGCTCGCTCTGCCGACGCGTGAGCAGATCAGCGGTGATATCAACGAGCAGCTCATCGTCGAGCTCTACTCTAAGTAGTCCATCCGGGCTGCTGAGGCTGGAGGTAATACATGTCAGAATTCATTAGGCCTCAGGTTCAGGTCGAAGAGATCAACGAGACGTCTGCTCGTGTCTCCGTCGAGCCGCTCGAGCGTGGCTACGGCGATACGCTGGGTAACTCCCTTCGTCGCGTTCTTTTGTCCTCGCTCGAGGGTGCCGCCGTCGAGGCTATTCAGATCGATGGTGCGCAGCACGAGTTCATGACCATCCCTAACATGGTCGAGGATGTCACCGACATCGTCCTGAATGTCAAGGGTCTTGTCTTCAGGGCTCTCGGCACGACCGACGAGGCGACCGCCACCATCTCGGTTGACGGCCCCTGCGAGGTCACCGGTGCGGACTTCTTTATTCCGTCCGAGTTTGAGCTGGTTAACCCCGAGCAGCACATCGCTACGCTCACCGAGGGTGGCCATCTCACCATGAGCATGCGCATCGGCTATGGCCGCGGCTATGTTTCTGGCGAGGCCAACAAGCGCGACAACGATCCCATCGGTGTGATCCACGTCGACTCGCTGTACTCGCCGGTTTCCCGTTGCGCCAAGCTCGTTGAGGCTTGCCGTGTCGGTCAGCACACCGCCTTGTCCTCGAGATCGAGACCAACGGCTCCATCGCCCCGCGCGACGCCGTGGTCCAGGCTGCCAATATCATCAACCAGCATATGGCCGCCTTTATGAACCTTGCCGAGACCCCCGAGGTCGAGGAGGAGGCTTCGATCTTCGCTCCCGAGGTCACCAACGACAACGCCGAGCTGGACAAGCAGATCGAGGATCTGGACCTTTCCGTCCGTTCCTACAACTGCCTTAAGCGCGCCAGCATTCACTCGGTCCGTCAGCTCGTTGAGTTCTCGGAGAACGATCTGCTCAACATCCGTAACTTCGGTGTTAAGTCGATCGAGGAAGTGAAGGACAAGCTTGAGTCCATGGGCCTGAGCCTGAAGGCTTAATGCTTCGCATATTTGAGGAGAAACTAGACCATGCGTCACAACGTTAAGAAGGGCCTGAAGCTCGGCACCGATGCGAGCCACACCAAGGCCATGAAGAAGAGCCTTGCTAAGGCCCTCTTCGAGAACGACCGCATCAAGACCACCGAGACCCGCGCTAAGGCGCTGCGTTCGGTCGTCGACCCGATCATCACTTGGGCCAAGAAGGGCGACCTGCACTCTCGCCGTCTGGCTATCGCCAAGCTCGGCGATAAGCAGCTCGTTGCCGAGATCTTCGACAAGGCTGCTCAGGGCATGTGGCAGGACCGCAACGGCGGTTACACCCGCATCATGAAGCTCGGTAACCGTAAGGGCGACAACGCTCCCATCGTTATCATGGAGCTCGTCACCGAGCCTTGCACGCCTAAGGCCAAGAAGGCTGCTCCGGCCCCCAAGAAGGCCGCTGCTTCCAAGAAGGTTGAGGCCGTCGAGGAGGCTCCTGCTGAGGAGACCGCTGAGTAGACTTTCCGTCTGCATAGGCTATATTCGAGGGGTACGTTCACGTACCCCTCTTTTTTTGTCGCGATACCTTTACTTGTTTGTTGGGAGCGCCCATGACTGCGCCGTCTGATTTCAATTCGATTTCCGAGCTTGACGCCACGCTCGTATTTCGCGTGGCCTATGATGGCTCGTCGTATAGCGGATTTGCCGAGCAGCCGGGACAGACGACGGTTGCGGGTGAGCTACGTCGAGCCATCGAGACGCTGCTTCGCCGCCCGATCGATTTGACGTGCGCGGGACGTACCGATGCCGGCGTGCATGCCGTGGCTCAGTACATCAGCGTGCCCGTAACGGACGCTGAGCTCGCGTGTACGCGCCGTAGGTGGCTGCGGGCTATGGATGCCCTGCTGCCCAAAGATATCGCCATCAACGAGGTCTACAAGGCTCGTAAGGGCTTTTCTGCGCGCTTTGACGCGCGCTCTCGCACTTACACCTATCGCATTGCCGATCGTGATGCGCGGCCCGTGCTGTCACGCGGTGCTGTGTGGTGGCATCGCTATCCCCTCGACGTCGATGCGATGGCGGCCGCCTGCCCTGCGCTTTTGGGCGAGCAGGACTTTAAAAGCTTTTGCAAGGTTGCCTCTGCCGTGGGCAAACCTACGCACCGCTGCGTAATGCGCGCCGAGTTTGGCCATGAGGTTGCGTTTGGCGAGGACATCCTGACGTTTACCATCGAGGGCAATGCGTTTCTGCATTCGATGGTCCGTACGATCGTTGGCACGCTTGTCGAGATTGGCATGCATCGCCGTGAACCCGAGTGGATGCGCGAGGTCATCGATGCTTGCGATCGTACCGCTGCGGGCCCCACGGCTCCTGCCTGCGGCCTTACGTTTATGGGCGTGGATTACGATCCCGCCGAGCTTGTCGTGCTCGACTAGGGGAGGGCTCGACGCGCCGTTCGTCGGCACCTGTCATCTGTGGGCTGCGCGTGTGCAACATCTGTTCTTGGCGTGCAGTGCAACCGGTGTCTCATTGCTTTTATTGCCGGGGTGTACCATGAACGACAGTTTGATTCATTGCTGTCGAGAGGACGGATAACTTGGTTCGACGTGGCTCGCATCCGCGACTTTCGGTGATCCTTGTGGTAGAAGGTTCGCCCAGCTATGCGATGCGTGCGCTCGAGAGTATCCAGAACCAAGACCTCTACGATTTGCAGATTGTTGTTGTCTGCCGCGATGCTGCGCCCGGTGTGCGCCATTCGCTTCAAGTTGCTGCCGACAGGGACATCCATATTGATTTGATTGACGTCGAGGACGCGAAGCGCGGTGCTTGTCTTCGTGCCGGTTTTGCTGCCTCGCGTGGCTCTCAAATCATCGCTATGAACGCCGATGAGTGGTTAGCTCCGCAGTCCCTTTCCAAGATGGTCGATATCGCGTGCGATACTGCGGCAGACATAGTGTTCCCCACGGTGTCGCTCGACCGCTATGATGCACATCGAGAGCGCCATTCGCGCGTCTTGGATGTTGCCCCTATTGTCATTGAAGACAAGTCTTCGATGGTGACCGGGCTGTCCCAGTTGATTTTAGGCGGCCTAGTCGCTCAGACCTCTGGCGTGATGTACAGCCGCTCGCTGTTTGAGGCATGCCTTTTGTGCGACAAGGTGTTTCGCACAGTTGGGTTTATGGCGTGCTCGCTCTCGCGGGCGCAGCGCGTCTCCGGATGCGGCGACGCTTGTTTCCACGCGGCGGCACCTAAGCTTACAGATGCCTTTGATCCCACCATGTATGCCAAGGTATCCGATGATACCCGAGCGCTCGACGAGCTTGCGGACTCACTCTCGGAAGCAGATAGCGGTGGTCGGCTCAAGCTGGCAACCCAAAAGTTCTACTTTGCCGGACTGGTCGCCTGCATCGAGAATTTGTGTCTGAGCCCGCATGGAGTGTCCTCAATCGAGCGTTCCGCCCGTATGCGTGATATGCTCGAGGCGCCTCGAACCCGTCAGATGGTCGCCGCGCTCAAGGATAACCATCGGGGACTCGGTCTGTTGTTTGGGCCGATTGCCAGCGCCAAGCCCGCGCGCTGCGTTATGTGTACGCATCTGGCAGCTTTTCTTAACCGGACGGGCGCAAAAACCGCCTAAACGGCTCGTTACGAAACAAACTTGCATAGAATTGTTTCGAAATGCGTTCTTATACACAAAAGCCTTCAAATAGCGTTAAACTATTCAGTCACTGATTGATTGTCTCCGCCATCTTTTGGAGATAGGGTTTGTATGGCTAAAAAACGCAATGGGCGCCAGGATGCCATTAGAGATATTGTGCGCAATAAGGACGTCCGCACGCAGCGCGTGCTGGTCGATGAGCTCCGCGCTATGGGCTTTGATTGCACGCAGGCGACTGTCTCTCGCGATATTGCCGATATGGGGCTGCGTAAGCTCCCCGAGGGTATCTATGTTCTGGCAGAGGACCTGCACCTGCAGCGTATGGTTTCCGAGCTCGTAACGGGCGTTCTGCGCACCGATAATCTGGTTATGATCAAGGCTCAGCCTGGTACGGCTTCCGGCATCGCCGCCGCCGTTGATGCGGCAGAGTTGCCCGATGTGCTTGGCTCGCTTGCCGGCAACGATACGATTTTGGTTATTGCCCAGACGGCCGAGGACGGCGAGCGTCTCGAGGCGCTGATCAATAAGCTGAGCAATTCTCGCAAGTAGGCGTGCGGGTCGTGCGCTCGGCACTGTGTGCGTGACATGGTGGCTTGTAAGGGGGTATCGACGTTGGTCGGTACCCCCTATATTGTTTGCCGGTATAAAGGCCGTCCACCAGGTCGCTTTAAACTAAAAGGCCCCCGAGCACTTTAATAAGCTGCTCGGGGGCCTTGTTGCTAATGGCCGGATGAATTTCTAGCCAACCGTATCGTCAGGCGTGGGCGAGGGGTCGGGAGTGGGTGTAGGCGTAGGCGTAGGCGTAGGCGTAGGCGTGCCGCCATCGCCGCCGGTCGAACCACCAGTGGAGCCGCCCGTCGAGCCACCGGTCGTACCGGTGCCGCCGGTGGTGTCGCCGCCCGTGGTCTCGGTGGTCGTGGTCGTCGTGGTAGTCGTTGTGGTGGTTTCCTCTTCGTCCTCGTTCTCGTCCTTGTCGTCGTTCTCCGTCTTCTTGGTGTTGTTGGTGCCGTAGAACTTCCAGACGCTGTTGTTCTTGTAGGTGGGCGCCGTTCCGGTCGCAAACTCCTCGCGCTCGGTACCGGTCAGAACGGTGTTCATAAACCGCTTAAAGACAGGCAGGTTGGTGCTGTCGCCCAGCAGGTCTGTGCCGTATTTTTGGATGGGAATCTCGCCCGCGGAATAGCCGGTCCACAGGGCGCACGCCAGCTGCGGGGTATAGCCGCAGAACCACAGGTTGGTGGTGTTGTCGGTGGTGCCCGTCTTGCCGGCATAGGGCTGGTTGACGCTCAGGGCGCCGGCAGCACCCGTACCGTCGCCCTTCATGACGCCGGACAGAACATCGGTGACCGCGGCGGCCTCGCCCTCGGTAAGTACCTGTGAGGGATTGTCGGTGTGCTGGTACAGCACCGAACCGGTACGAGAGTCAATCTCGGTGATGGCGATCGGCTGGCGATAGTAGCCGCCGTTGGCAAACGTCGCGTAGGCGGCGGCCATCTCGAGCGGCGAGATCGAGCCGGTGCCGAGGGTCATGACGGGAACGTCCTCGATGTTGTCCTTGGCGGGATCGATGCCGAGCTTTTTGACGAGCGAGATGATCTTGCTGTTGCCGATGGCTTCCGCCACCTGGATGTAGCCGGTGTTGGAGGAGTATGCCGTCGCCTGCTTAAGCGTGATGTTGCCATAGCTATGGTTGGCGTAGTTTTGGACCTCGGTCGTGGTGCCCTTGGCCTTGAGCGGCGAGTTGCAGTTGAGGGTGACGTTGGGGTTCATGCCGTTTTGGATGGCAGTTGCCAGC
>CABUMU010000020.1 GCA_902492855.1 uncultured Collinsella sp.
GGACGCTTCGTATTCGCAGGGCGAGGAGTGAGTATGGTTCCTACGCAACATTCCGCGTTGAGGGGCGCTTTTGAGTGGATTGCGGTCATCGCGATCGCGCTTGTGGCCACCTTCCTGATCCGCACCTTTGTGGTCGAGCCCTTTGTGGTGCCCACCGGCTCTATGGAGGACACAATCGAGATTGGCGACCAGATCCTAGCGCAAAAGGTGAGCCTCGAGCTCGGTCAGCCCGTCAAGCAGGGCGATATCGTGGTGTTTCACAACCCCGATGGCACTTCCGAGCATGATGTTCTTGTCAAGCGCGTTATTGCCACGGCCGGCCAGACGGTCGACCTGCAGGATGGCAAGGTGGTCGTTGACGGCCAAGCGCTCGACGAGGACTATACGACGGGCATGAGCTGGCCACTTTCGGTCCAAGCGCCCGGTGCTCAGGTAAGCTATCCCTACACCGTTCCCGACGGGTGCGTGTGGGTGATGGGCGACAACCGCGAAAACTCTGCCGACTCACGCTACTTTGGTCCCGTCGATCGCTCTGATTTGATCGCTGTGGCACTCGTTCGCTATTGGCCGCTCAACCGCATCGGCGCTATCGACTAAAAACCGCTATAGTACAGTACCTAACCGTGTAATCGTTTCGACGAGGGGATATTAGAGGCATGAACGCTTCATCGCTTTCCTTCCAAGACATCATCCTGCGCCTCCAGCAGTACTGGGGCGAGCAGGGCTGCGTCATTATGCAGCCCTATGACTCCGAGGTCGGTGCCGGTACCTTCCATACCGCGACCACGCTGCGCTCGCTCGGTCCCGCCGAGTGGCGCACCTGCTATGCGCAGCCCTGCCGCCGTCCCGCCGACGGCCGCTACGGCGAGAACCCCAACCGCATGCAGCACTACTATCAGTTCCAGGTGCTCATCAAGCCCTCGCCGGTCAACGCCCAGGAGCTTTACCTGGGGTCTCTTGCCGCCATTGGCCTGGACCCCAACGACCATGACGTTCGCTTTGTCGAGGACGACTGGGAGAGCCCGACGCTCGGCGCCTGGGGCCTTGGCTGGGAGGTTTGGCTCAACGGCATGGAGGTCACGCAGTTCACGTACTTCCAGCAGGTGGGCGGCATCGAGGTCGACCCCGTGCCCGTCGAGATCACCTATGGCCTGGAGCGTATCGCCATGTATGCTCAGGGCGTCAACTCCGTCTACGACCTGGTGTGGAGCTACCTGCCCGACGGTACGCCCATGACCTATGGCGACGTGTTCCTCGAGAACGAGCGCGAGTTCAGTGCCTATAACTTTGAGGTCGCCAACGTCGAGATGATGCGTCAGAAGTTTGACGACTACGAGGCCGAGTGCCATTCCTGCCTGGAGCGAAAGCTGCCGCTGCCGGCGTACGACTGCGTCATGAAGTGCAGCCACGCTTTCAACCTGCTCGATGCCCGCGGCGCGCTGTCCGCGGTCGAGCGTGCCAATTACATCCTGCGCGTCCGCGCCGTCGCCAAGGCGTGCTGCGAGGCCTACATGGCCGAGGTCGCCGGAGTCAACGAGAATGCCGACCAGGAAGGCGAGGTGGCGTAAGCCATGGCAGACGCTAAGGATTTCCTGTTTGAGATCGGTACGGAGGAAATGCCCTCCGCGCCGCTGAACAATGCCGTCAAGCAGCTTGGCACCATGATCGCCAAGGGTCTCGATGAGGCCGGTCTGGCCCACGGCGAGGTCCGCGTGATCTCGAGCCCGCGTCGTCTGGCTGCACTCGTTGCCAACGTCGCCACCGCGACCGATGAGGTTCACGAGGTCAAGCGTGGCCCCGCGGCCAACATTGCCTTCGACGCTGACGGTAACGCCACCAAGGCCGCCCAGGGCTTTGCCCGCAAGTGCGGTGTGGCTGCCGAGGACCTGGTCCGTCGCGAGGACACGGACGGCCGCGAGTACGTCTTTGCCGAGAAGAATATCCCTTCCGCACCGGCCACGCCGATTCTGACCGCTCTGTGCGAGAAGACCATCGCCGGCCTGCAGTGGCCCAACTACCGCAGCCAGCGCTGGGGTCACGAGCATGCGACCTTTGTTCGTCCGGTCCGTTGGATCTGCTGCCTTCTGGGCGAGGATGTTGTGCCCGTGTCGTTTGCCGACGTGACGAGTGGCAACACCACGCGTGGTCATCGCGTACTTGGCCCTGGTGACCATGTGGTTGCCAGCCCCGCCGTCTACGAGCAGGTGCTCGAGGACGCCGGCGTGCTTTCTGCCGAGCGTCGTCGCGAGGCCATCCTCGCCGGTATCGCTGAGGTCGAGGCTGCCCGTCCCGGCTGCCATGTCGATACGCCCAAGAAGGTCTTTGAGGAGGTTATCAACCTCTGCGAGTGGCCGACGGTGCTCGTCGGTACTTTCGATGAGGAGTTCCTCAAGGTCCCGCACGAGATCATCTGCGAGTCCATGCTCACCAACCAGCGCTACTTCCCGATCTATGACGGCGAGGGCAAGCTCACGCGTGAATTCGTGGTCGTTTCCAACAGCAAGCCCGAGAATGCCGAGCGCGTGATCGACGGCAACGAGCGCGTCGTTCGCGCCCGTCTGGACGACGCTAAGTTCTTCTACGAGGAGGACCTGAAGATCTCCCTCGACGAGTTCCGTGAGCGTTTGGCCAAGGTTGCCTTCCAGGAGAAGCTCGGTAGCGTGCTCGCCAAGTCCGAGCGCATTGAGCAGCTCGCGCTCGCTATTGCCCGTGAGGCCCATCTTGGTGCCCACCTCGCCGCCGACGCTGCTCGCGCCGCGCACCTGTGCAAGGCAGACCTGGTGTCCAACGCCGTCGTCGAGTTCACGAGCCAGCAGGGCGTGATGGGCGGTTATTACGCGACCGCGATGGGGGAGAACGACGAGGTCGCCCACGCCATTCGCGATCATTATCGTCCCCGCTTTGCCGGTGACGAGCTGCCCGAGGGCACCGCTGGCTGCATCGTGGCCTGCGCCGACAAGCTCGATACCATCGCCGGTATCTTTGCCATCGGCGAGCCCCCGACCGGCTCCTCCGACCCCTACGCGCTGCGTCGTGCCGCTATCGGCATCATCAACATCCTGCGCGATCGTCTGCCGATCGACCCCACGTCGCTCATCGACTTCGCCCTCGAGCTCTACAGTGAGCAGGGCATTGAGTTCGACGCCGCCGAGGTCGCCCAGCAGGTCCGTGACTTCTTCCACGGCCGCCTGGTGAGCATGGCCCGCGACGAGAAGATTCCTGCCGATACCGTTGCCGCCGTCTCCGCGGTGCACATCATCGCCCCGTCCGTCTTCTTCGCCCGCTGCGCCGCCCTCGACGAGGCCCGCAAGAACGACGCTGAGACGTTCGACAACCTGGCGACCGCCTATGCCCGCGCCGCGCACATCTCCAAGCCCGAGCTGGGTGCGGAGTACGACCGCAGCCTGATGGGCGAGGCCGAGCTCGCGCTTGCCGACGCCTCCGAGGCTGCTCAGACTGCTGTCGACGTCGCCCTTACTGCCGAGGATTACCCGGCCGCATTTGCCGCCCTTGCCGCCCTGCGTGCTCCCATCGACCGTTTCTTCGATGAGGTCATGGTCATGGACAAGGACGAGCAGCTCCGCGATAATCGCCTTAAGCTGCTCAACCGCTTCGAGGCCGTTTTCTCCGGCATCGCAAACATCGGTGAGCTTGCCCGCAAAAAGTAAGCCAGCCTGCGCGTAAGCGCAAAAGGAGCCCCGCATGGATTGCCCGGTCACCGCTCGTCCCACCGTTATCGTTATCTCCGACTCGCTCGGCGATACCGCTTGTGAGGTGGTGCTTGCGGCGTCCGGGCAATTTGATGAAGGGGCTTTTCGTTTGTTGCGCCTGCCCAAGGTGACCTCGGTGGAGCAGGTGGAGTCGTTTGTGGGCCCGCGCGTCGATGCCGACCATCGCGATATTGCCGTGTTTCACACCATTGTCGATCCGGCGCTTCGCGCCCGCGTGCTCGATTACCTGGGCATGCTGCATATCCGTTCGGTCGACCTGATCGGTCCGACGCTCGCCGTGCTATCGTCGCTCATCGGTGTGCCGCCCAAAGGCGTCGCGGGCGTGATTCACAGGACCGATGACCGCTATTTCCATCGTATCGAGGCCATGGAATATTTCGTTGAGCACGATGACGGGCGCGGTTGCGACGATTTGTCGGGTGCCGATATCGTGCTGCTGGGCGTATCGCGCACGTCCAAGACGCCGCTGTCGATGTATCTGGCTTATCAGGGCTACAAGGTTGCCAATGTTCCGTTGGCCCATGGCATGGAGCCGCCGAAGTCGATTTACGAGGTCGACCCGATGCGCCTGTTCGGCCTGATTTCGACCGTCGATGTGATTTCCGAAATTCGCGATAGCCGCTTGGGCGATGACTACGCTCGTGCCGTTGCCGGCTCCTATGCCGAGCCCGAGAGCGTGCGCAGCGAGCTTGAGGAAGCTCGTGCCCTCATGAAACGCCTAGGCTGCTTTGTGGTGCGTACCGACGGCAAGGCGATCGAGGAGAGTGCCTCCGAGATCATTGCTCACCTCGAAGAGATTCAAGAGGCAAGAGCCCGCCGCGCCGCCCGCCGCACCCGACAAAAGTAGCTAATTTGGGACGGGGCTTTTTTAGCTGCCCCCGTCGGCAATCGGCCAAAAAGCTCGCGACCTCAGCCGGGGTAGCTAAAAAAGCCCCGTCCCAAAGTAGCTACTTATGGTAAAGCGATTTAGCAAAAACATCGCACTTGACCTGCTTTTTTATTGCAGTGGTATCTTCATAAGGTAACCACCTTTACCTACCGTTTACCGCCAGTTTTAGCACGTTTACCAAACCGCGCACCCTCTGCTCAAGCCTGCCCAAAACCCGCCGTATAGTTCCCTCACGGCCCGCATTCGGCGGGTCGATTCGTTACCACGGTCGTGCGCGAGAGCGCATGGAAGGGGAAGTATCGTGAGCGATTGCAAGAGGGTTTACCGTTTTGGAACCGACGCCCAGGGCACCTGTGTCACCGAGGGCGACAAGTCCATGAACTTCGCGCTTGGCGGCAAAGGCGCTAACCTTGCCGAGATGAGCCGTATCGGCCTGCCGGTTCCCGGTGGCTTTACTATTACCTGCCAGACTTGCGTCGAGTACTCCGGTGCCGGCAACGTGTGGCCCGAGGGTGCACTCGATGAGATCGTTGCTGCCGAGGCGGACCTCGAGGCCCGCTGCGGCAAGAAGCTCGGCGACGCCTCCGATCCGCTGCTCGTGTCGGTTCGTTCGGGCGCTCCGTTCTCCATGCCCGGCATGATGGACACGGTCCTCAACTTAGGCCTCAACGACGACTCCGTTCAGGGGCTCATCGCGCAGACGCAAAATCCGCGTTTTGCTTGGGATAGCTACCGCCGCTTTATTCAGATGTTCTCCAACGTCGTTATGGGCGTTGACGCCGACCTGTTCGAGAACGCGCTGACCCAGGCACGCCTGGTCGCCGGCGTCCGCGTCGACTCCGAGCTTTCGGCCGAGGATCTGCAGGAGCTCGTCGAGACCTTTAAGGGCATCTTCTCCGAGAACGTCGATGCCTCCCTGTATCCCGAGCTCGAGGTCGCCGATGGCAAGCCCGTTTTCCCGCACGACCCGGAGCTTCAGCTACGCCTTGCAATCCAGGCCGTCTTTGGCAGCTGGATGAACGAGCGTGCCTGCATCTACCGCAAGCAGCATGGTATTTCCGACGAGCTCGGCACCGCCGTCAACGTGCAGGCCATGGCCTTTGGCAACAAGGGCGAGACCTCTGCGACGGGCGTCGCCTTTACGCGTAATCCGGCCGACGGCACCAAAGAGTTCTACGGTGACTTTTTGGTTAATGCCCAGGGCGAGGACGTCGTCGCCGGCATCCGCAACACCGAGCCCATTGCCGACCTCAAGACCACCCCGGGCCTCGAGTCTGCAGGTGAGGAGCTCGAGCGCGTGTTCCTGACGCTCGAGGACCATTACCGCGATATGTGCGATATCGAGTTCACCATCGAGCAGGGCAAGCTCTGGATGCTCCAGACACGCGTGGGTAAACGCACTGCCACCGCCGCCCTGCGCATCGCCATCGAAATGGTCGAGGAAGGCCTGATCACCCGCGAAGAGGCCGTGAGCCGTATCGATCCCGCGCAACTCGACCAGCTCCTGCACCCGCAGTTTGACGCTTCCAAGAGGTACGAGGCGCTGGCCAGCGGTCTGAACGCCAGCCCCGGTGCCGCCGTGGGTGAGGTTGTGTTCTCGAGTGATGACGCCGTCGCGCGCGCCAACGAGGGCCACAAGGTCATTCTGGTTCGTTGGGAGACCAACCCCGACGACCTGAAGGGTATGGTTGCCGCCGAGGGCATTCTGACCAGCCACGGAGGAAAGACGAGCCATGCCGCCGTTATCGCTCGCGGCATGGGTGCGCCCTGCGTCTGCGGCGTTGAGCGCTTCCACATCGACGCTGCTGAGAAGGTCGTGCGTATCGAGGGCAGTGACCGCGTGCTGCGCGAGGGCGATGTCATCTCCATCGACGGCACCCAGGGTATCGTCGTTGACGGCGCCGTTGACCTAGTCTCCGCCGAGCTCACCGGCGACCTGGACACCATCCTGTCCTGGGCCGACGAGATTCGCCTGGACGAGACCGGCGGCCGTGCCAAACATGTGCGCGTCAACGCCGACAATCCCGAGGATGCCGAGCTTGCGCTCGAGTTTGGCGCCGAGGCCATCGGCCTGTGCCGCACCGAGCACATGTTCCTGGGCGACCGCAAGAACATCATCCAGAGCTTTATCCTGTCTGACGATGAGGCCGTGAAGCAGCAGGCCCTGGCCGACCTGCTCAAGGTTCAGACCGAGGACTTCCTGGCGATGTTCAAGACCATGTCCGGTCGCGATGTGGTCGTCCGCCTGCTCGATCCGCCGCTTCATGAGTTCCTGGATAATCCTCGCGAGCTCGAGGTCGCCATCACCAAGAAGGAAGCCGCTGGCGCCAGCGAGAAAGAGCTTGCCGTCCTGCGCGCCCGCCTGCGTCGTATCGACGGCATGGTCGAGTCCAACCCGATGCTCGGCCTACGCGGTGTGCGCCTGTCCGTCGTCTTTAGCGATCTGCCGCTCATGCAGATTCGCGCCGTTGCCACGGCTGCTGCCCGTCTTATCAAGGAAGGTGTCGATCCGCGCCCCGAGATCATGGTTCCGCTCGTTTCCATCACGGCCGAGCATGTCCAGACCCGCGAGGTTATCGAACGCGTGATCGCCGAGGTTTCTGACGAAGAGGGCGTCGAGCTCAATATTCCCGTGGGCACGATGCTCGAGCTGCCGCGCGCCTGCATGGTCGCTGACGAGATCGCCCATCACGCAGACTTCTTCTGCTTTGGCACCAACGACCTCACCCAGACCACCTTCGGTTTCTCGCGTGACGACGCCGAGGCTAAGTTCATCCCGCTGTACATGCATAAGAAGATCTTGAAGGACAATCCCTTCGAGACCATCGATACCGCGGTGCTCGAGCTGGTGCGCATGGCTGTCGAGAAGGGCCGAGCCACCAACCCCGAAATGCACTTTGGTGTGTGCGGCGAGCACGGCGGCGACCCCAAGTCCATCAAGGGCCTGTTTAACGTGGCCGACGTGGACTACGTGTCCTGCTCGCCCTACCGCGTGCCCCTCGCGCGCCTGGCCGCCGCTCAGGCCAAGCTCGAGGCCAAGCGTTCCGCCTAACGTTTTGGGTTTAGACGCCTAGCGTAGCCCCCTTCATGCCGCCCGTCTCATTTCGTGAGGCGGGCGGTTATCATGTGCTGGTTTTGTCTTTTTGTCTGCGTAAAAAATTGTTCTTGCAGCAGAAACCCGCGCGTGTATACTCGAATACGTTTGTTCAACTACGTGCCGGCCAAGGTGGTACGGCACCTCTAGAAGAGTAAGGAATTGCACATGGATTACATCCGCGCAATCGAGCGTCAGCAGATCCGCGAGGACATTCCTCAGGTTCGCGTCGCCGACAACGTCAAGGTTCACTACCGCATTAAGGAAGGCGACCGCGAGCGTATCCAGGTCTTCCAGGGCGACGTCATCCGCATGGCCGGCGCCGGTGCCCGCGAGACCTTCACCGTCCGCAAGATGTCCTTCGGTGTCGGTGTTGAGCGTACCTTCCCGCTTCACAGCCCCAAGATCGCCAAGCTCGAGGTCGTTCGTCATGGTCGCGTCCGTCGCGCCAAGCTGTACTACCTCCGCGACAAGGTGGGCAAGGCTGCTCGCATCCCCGAGAAGCGCTAAGAAGATCGCAGCGTCTGTCCACTCGTTTGGACACAAGGGTCACCTTCGGGTGGCCCTTCTTTTTATCTGATTTGCATGCAAGGAGGACCTGGTATGGCCAATATGACGAGCTCGGTTTCGGCATCGCAGGTCGCCGGAGAGCTGGCGAGCGCAACGTTTGAGGAGATCCCCGCCCTCGTGGAGCATTATCGCGCCAGCAGGTGATCAAGGCTTGCGAGCGTGCTCTTAAGCGCCATGCCAAGGAACTTGCCGAGCGCGAGCGCGTCAATGACATGTACGAGCTTATGCATGAGCTTGGCGGCGATGGGGTGGTCGTTGGTGTCGACGAGGTGGGTCGCGGATCGGTGGCCGGTCCTTTGACGGTATGCGCCGTCTGCCTTCCTATGGAGCCGCGCGTCTGGGGCATCAACGATTCCAAAAAGCTCACGCCGGCGCGCCGCGAGTTGCTCTCGGTGAAGATTGCCGAGGTGGCGACGGCGATCGGTTTTTGCCATATCGCGCCGAAGGATATCGATGAGATGGGCATGGCCCGTGCTATCCGTACCGCCGTTGCAGGCGCCGTGGCCGATACGGGGCTCGAGCCCGATTGCGTGCTTATGGATGGCAACCCCTTGGGCGCCGTTCCTAACGAGCGCGATGTGGTGAAGGGCGATGCCAAGATCGCCTGCATCGCCGCGGCGTCCATCATGGCCAAGGTCACGCGTGACGAGATGATGGTCGAGTACGACGCCGAGTACCCCGAGTACCATCTGGCCGAGTCGAAGGGCTATGCAAGCCCCGAGCATATCGAGGCCATTCGCAAACATGGACTTTGTCCGCTGCACCGCGTGAGCTTTTGCGGAAACTTTCTGCAGACTGAGCGCCTTTTCTAGGCCAATTGTGGAGACAGGGACCTCTGGGGTTTTATAAACCTGCTGGTAGCGGGCCGTATGCAACACCATTGCTGCGTACGGCCCGTTTTTTGAAGGCATTTGGTCAGCTTTTGGTTTGCTTCCGGTACTTACCCGCATGAAAGGTGCCCTCATCATCGGGGCAATGCAGTGTGCGGGAAAGGAGACCCCATGAGTGCCGCAAGCAAAAAGAGCAAGACGCAGCAGCTCAAGGAGCGTTGGGAAAACGGTGAGCTCGACTGCGGGGCGATGACGCCCGAGTTTATCAAGGGACTCAGTCCCCGCGAGCTGGGCATGCTGGGCGAGCTGATCACCATCGACTACTTTAACGAGCGCGGCTACACCTTGCTGGAGCAGGGTTATCGTTGCACCGAGGGCGAGGCCGATCTGGTGCTGCTCGATGAGCTCGACGATGTCGTGGTGATGGCCGAGGTCAAGACCAGACGCGTCGCACTGGATTGCAGCACGCGGGTCTTTCCCGAGGAGGCCGTGGACGCCCAAAAGCAACGCCGCTACCGCCGCATCGCAAGTTGCTATCTCATGGAGCATTATCCGCTCAAGGCGATTCGCTTCGATGCCGTGGGCGTCACCATTCGCGGCGGACATATCGCCGAGATCGAGCACCAGTACAACGCGTTCGATTGGCAGGTGTCGTGATGGCGTTCGAGACGTTTGCCGTTCACGCGGCCTGCATCCGCGGCGTCGAGGCGATTCACGTCACGGTCGAGGTCTCGCTTGCCGGTGGCGTTCCGGGCATCCAGATGCTCGGCATTCCGAGTATGGAGGTGATGGAGTCACGCGGTCGTATTCGCTGCGCGATGCGCTTCGCCGGGTTCGAGATCCCGCGCTCGGGCATTACCGTTAACCTGGCACCCGGCGATATCCGCAAGACCGGTAGCGGCTTTGACCTGCCCATCGCCATCGCGGTTCTAGCGGCCGATGGGCAGATTCCCCGTGACAACCTCGATCGCTGCCTTATCGCAGGTGAGCTTGGTCTGGACGGTACGGTGCTTCCCGTCAAGGGCGAGGTGGCGTTTCAGCTGCTGGCTCGCGACATGGGGCTGTCTTTTATCGCCGGCAGGTCCGACCAGCATGTGCCGCTTGCTGGCGTTGACTGCGGATTTATCGATCATTTGTCTCAGCTTGCTCATGGTATGGGCGATGCCGCGCGGCACTACCTGGATTCTGAGGGCGTCGAGGCGACCTTTGAGCCTGAGCTCGACTATGCCGACGTACTGGGGCAGGAAGTCGCTAAACGCGGCATGGCGCTTGCGGCGGCAGGAGAACTCGGCTTGCTCATGATCGGGTCCCCGGGATCGGGCAAGACGATGCTCGCGCGTCGTATGACCGGCATCCTGCCCGAGCTTTCCGTTGAGGATCAACAGGAGGCGCTGTGCATCCATTCGGTTTTGGGTGAGAACATTGATGGCTTGTTGGCGGGGCACCGGCCCTTCCGCAGTCCCCATCACAGTATTTCAACGGCGGGCCTCATTGGCGGAGGACGCCCGGTGCACCCAGGTGAGATCAGCCTTGCTCATGGCGGCGTGCTCTTTTTGGACGAGCTTGCCGAGTTTCCCACTGGCGTGCTGCAGACGCTGCGTCAGCCCATCGAGCACGGCTACGTGAGGATCGTACGCGTCGATGGGGCTTTTACCTTCCCGTCGCGCTTTCAGCTGCTGGCTGCGAGCAATCCCTGCCCCTGCGGCTTTTTGGGCGATCGCGAGGTACCGTGTCGCTGCTCGGCGGCGATGGTCGAGCGCTATCGGTCTAAACTGCGCGGTCCTTTGGCCGACCGTATCGACATGATGATCGATGTGACCCGTCCCGACCCTCAAGTGATTATCGAGGGCGCAGAGGGTATGTCGTCGGCCGAGTTACGTGACTACGTTGTGCGCGGTCGCGCTTTTCGCGCTTGGCGCGAATCCCGTATGGACGATGCAGATGCCGAGGCCGAGGATGACGAGACGCGGTCCATTGACGGCGTCGTTTCGACCTTTGAGCTTGATGATGCTGCCGAGAAATGCGTACTCGGCCTATCCAAACGCACGCATCTCACAGGGCGTGGCATCGTGCGCCTGGTTCGCATTGCGCGTACGATCGCAGATGTCGCCGAGAGCGAGCAAGTGACGCAGGACCACGTGCTCGAGGCGGCGATGTACCAGGGAAGGAGGGACCAATGATGGCCGAGGGGACCTTCGAGCTGCATCCAGGTGATGCGTTGTATCCCGAGAGCGTTTTGGAGCTTTCTGATGTACCCCAGACGCTTTATGTGCGCGGCAACCCCGAGGTGCTTTCGACGCCCGCGCTCTCCATCATCGGCGCGCGCAAGGCCTCGCCGTATGGTCTTGCCGTGGCAGAGCTTGCGGCAAAAGTAGCGGTTGATGCGGGGGTGACGGTTGTTTCGGGCGGCGCGGTCGGTTGTGACCAGGCCTCGGGTTGGGCTGCGGTCAACGCCGGCGGCAAACACGTCGCGGTGCTGGGGACGGGCGCCGACGTGGTCTACCCGCGTTCGAGCGCGGGGCTTATTACTCGCACGCTTGATACGGGCGGCGCGGTCGTGTCGATCTCTCCGTGGGGCATGGGTCCGCGCAAGTTCGCCTTTCCGCGCCGCAATCGCGTGATCGCGGCCCTGTCGCAAGCCCTCTTTGTATCCGAGGCGGGTATGCCTTCTGGGACGTTTTCTACAGCCGAGGCTGCTATGGATTTGGGGCGCGAACTTCTTGCCGTGCCGGGGTCGATCCTATCGCCCGAGTCGCGTGGCACGAATTACCTCATTGCGAACGGTGCCTGCTGCATCGTCGACGAGGAATCTATCGAGATGGCTATCTCACGCATCTACGGAACCCTGCGCTACTCGCGCCCCGATGCTCCCGGTATTGCCGACCTGGATCCAACGCAGCAGACCGTGATGCATGCGCTCATCGCCTCTCCGCTCAAGGTCGACGACATCGCGGCGCTCGTCTCGCTCGATGCTGTCGGCGTACTCAAACTCTTGGGTTTGCTTGAACTCGAGGGTCTTATCGAGCGCATGATGGATGGAAGGTATGCGCCCTCCAAGTTTGCCCTTCACGCCCAGACACCCTTCGGTCACAATGGAAAACGTGTCAATTAGAAAGGTGTTTGCAGATGCAGTTCGATCAGGTGACAGTTATCGGTGGCGGTCTGGCGGGTTCGGAGTGCGCGATCCAGCTGGCAGATCGCGGTTTTGCCGTAAAGCTGTGCGAGATGCGCCCCCAGGTGAGCTCCCCGGCTCACCATACCGATCACCTGGCAGAGCTCGTCTGCTCGAATTCGTTTAAGTCGACCCGTCCGGATTCCGCGGCTGGTTTGCTGAAGGCCGAGCTTGAGCGCATGGGTTCAGTCCTGCTCGATTGCGCCCATCGCGCGGCTGTTCCCGCCGGCGGTGCCCTGGCGGTCGACCGCGTCAAATTTTCCGAGCTTGTCGAGGCCGAGGTTGCCGCTCGTCCCAATATCGAGGTCGTGCACGGCGAGGTCACGCAGATTCCCGAGGGTCACGTGGTCATTGCCGCGGGCCCGCTGTGTTCACCGGCGCTGAGCGAAGAGGTTATGAAGCTCGTCGGTGGCGATGCCCTGGCATTCTTTGATGCGGCGGCGCCGATCGTCGATGCCTCCACGCTCGATATGGACGTGTTGTTCTCGCAGTCGCGCTACGAGGAGCAGGGGGGCGGCGACTATCTCAACGCTCCGCTCAATAAGGAGGAGTACGAGGCCTTTATCGAGGCGCTTACCACGGCCGACCGCGTGGTGCTCAAAGACTTTGAGGGCGGCGATCTGTTCCAGGCTTGCCAGCCTGCCGAGGAAGTTGCGCGCACCGGCAAGGACGCCATTCGCTTTGGCGCCATGAAGCCCGTCGGCCTCACCGACCCGCGTACCGGACGTCGCCCCTGGGCGGCGATTCAGCTGCGTGCCGAGAACAAGGAGAAGACCGCCTATAACCTGGTGGGCTTCCAGACCAACTTGACCTTTGGCGAGCAGAAGCGCGTCTTCCATATGGTGCCGGGCCTGGAGAACGCTGAGTTCTTCCGCTACGGTGTCATGCACCGCAATACCTTTGTCGACGCCCCTCACGTGCTCGATAGCACCTTTGCCGTGCCCGGTACCGGCGTGCGCCTGGCCGGTCAGATCACCGGCACCGAGGGGTACATGGAAGCCGTGGCGACAGGTCTGCTCGCGGCGCTCAACACCTATGCCGAGGCTATCGGTGCCGCGGGCGTCGAGTTGCCGCGTGTGGGCGCCCTGGGTGCGCTCGTGGGCTATGCGACCGATCCTGCCACCGTGGGCTATCAGCCTATGCATGTCAACTTTGGCCTGGTGCCGCCACTCGAGGATGGTAAGCGCCGCAGCAAACGCGACCGCTATCAGGCTTATGCGGATCGCGCCCTCGAGGCCCTTGATGCCTACTTGGCCACGCGCTCCGACTTGTTTGGAGGCGACCGGTCATAGCCTTTGACCTGTACGACACCGTCGACTCGTTTATCGCCTATATCGCACGTGTTGAGGGACTTTCTCCCAACACGGTGACGGCCTATGGCTCGAGGCTAGAGCGCTTTGCTGTCTGGTGCGAGCGCGAGAATATTGATGCTTTCGCTGCCGACGTGCGCACCATTCGTCGCTATCTTGCCGAGCTTTCGCGTGAGCAGGTGGCTCCCCGAACGCTTGCGGCGCACCTGTCGGCTATCCGATCTCTCTATCGCTGGATGGCTGCCGAGGGGATTGTCGAGGGCGATGCGGTCTCGGCGATCGCATCGCCCAAGCTGCCGCGTGACCTGCCGGGCGTCCTTACGACCCAGCAGGTCGAGGCGCTGCTCAAGACGCCTGATAACTCGACGCCCGCGGGACTGCGCGATGCGGCGATGCTCGAGCTGCTCTATGCCTCGGGTGCTCGTATCTCTGAGCTCGCAGCACTCAATGTGGAGTCTATCGCTTGGTCCGAACGCACGTTGCGCCTGTGGGGCAAGGGGAGCAAAGAACGTATCGTCCCTCTGTATCGTCGTGCGCTCGAGGTGACGCGTCTCTATATTGAGGAGGGGAGGCCGGAGTTGCTCGCTCAGGCAAAGCGCCGCGACCTCGCTACCGGGCCGCATCCGCTGCTTATATCGGCGCGCGGCAATCGCATGAGCGCCGCCATGCTCCGGCGGCGGTTCCATACGCTGGCGACGCTCGCCGGCATTCCCGCCGACATCGCCCCGCATGCGATGCGCCATACCTTTGCGACCGACTTGCTCGAGGGCGGTGCGGACCTGCGCTCGGTTCAAGAGCTGCTGGGTCATGCGAGCCTGTCCACGACGCAAATCTACACGCATCTCACGCCCGATCGGCTCAAACGTGCCGTGGCTCAAGCCCATCCCCGCGGCGAATAGTGGCTGGGACGTCCCGCGTCGCACTCAGGTTTGTGGTTTTGATTGCGGGTTGGCAGGAAGATGCATTCCTGCTATCATTCATCGGGTTGCTTCACGGCAACATGTTTTTATCACGCACGCGCGGCTACTTCATACCGTGGTGCCCGGGCTTTGGTAGCACATGTCCGGGTTGGTTTTGGAGGATGACCCCGCGCGGAGGCAAACCACAGGAGGTTTAACATGGCTACCAAGATTAATATCCGCACCCTGCTCGAGGCCCGTCGCTGGAACCCCAAGATGAAGCCGTTCATCTTCGGTGAGCGCAACGGCATCTACATCCTCGACCTCAAGCAGACCATCCTCGACGCCGACCAGGCCTACACCTTCGTCAAGAACGTCGCCAAGGGCGGCAACGTGCTGTTCGTCGGCACCAAGAAACAGGCTCAGGAGGCCGTCAAGAACGCTGCTGAGCGCGCCAACATGCCTTACATCAACCAGCGTTGGCTCGGCGGCATGCTGACCAACTTCGTCACCATCCGCTCCCGCATCAACCGCATGGAGGAGCTCGAGGCCATGGTCGAGGACGGCCGCATGGCTGTTCTGCCCAAGAAGGAGCAGGCTGTTCTCGGCAAGGAGCTCACTAAGCTCCAGACCAATCTCGGTGGCGCCCGCGACATGAAGGGTCTGCCCCAGGCTCTCTTCGTCATCGACACCAAGCGCGAGGAGAACGCCATCAAGGAGGCCCAGCGCCTGAACATCCCCGTCGTCGCCCTGATCGACACCAACTCCGATCCCGACGAGGTCGAGTACGGCATCCCCTGCAACGATGACGCTATCTCCGCTGTCACCCTTATGTGCGAGCTCATGGCTGACGCCTGCCTCGCTGGCTCCGGCAAGGAGCAGGTCTCCGAGGCCGAGATGGCCGCTGAGCCCAAGGCCGAGTAAATCAGTCTTAGTTAATTCTTTTTCATCTCTTTGAAAGGAACCACAATGGCCCAGATTACCGCCGCTATGGTCAAGCAGCTCCGCGAGATGACCGACTCCCCGATGATGGAGTGCAAGAAGGCTCTCGTCGAGGCTGACGGCGACATGGACGCCGCTGTCGACGTTCTGCGTAAGAACGGCCTTGCCAAGGCTGCCAAGAAGGCTGGCCGTGAGACCAACGAGGGCGCTGTCGCCGCGTTCGTCTCCGAGGATGGCAAGACCGGCGCTCTGCTCGAGCTCTCCTGCGAGACCGACTTCGTTGGCTCTAACGCCAAGTTCACCGGCTTTGCTTCCAAGGTCGCTGAGGTTGTCGCTACCACCGAGCCTGCTGACGTCGACGCTCTGCTCGAGAAGCCGATGGGCGAGGAGACCGTTTCCTCCGAGCTCACCGAGATGATTCACATCATGGGCGAGAACATGAAGATCTCCCGCTTCGCTGCCCGCAAGGCTGAGAACGGCGCGCTCGCTTCTTACATCCACATGGGTGGTAAGATCGGCGTCCTCGTCGAGTTCGCTTTCGAGAAGGCCGAGACCGCTCAGGCTGAGTCCTTCAAGACCTTCGCTCACGACGTTGCCCTTCAGGTTGCCGCCGTCGCCCCGATCTGCGCTACCCGCGATCAGGTTCCGGCCGAGACCGTCGAGCACGAGAAGCAGATCTACATGGCCCAGGCTGCCGAGTCCGGCAAGCCCGAGGCTATCCAGGAGAAGATGGCTGTCGGCCGTCTGGAGAAGTTCTACAAGCAGTCCGTGCTCACCGAGCAGGAGTTCATCAAGGACAGCTCCCTCACCATCAAGAAGTACGCTGAGCAGGTCTCCAAGGAGCTCGGCGACACCATTACCGTCGTTGCCTTTGACCGTCTGGTCCGTGGCGAGTAAATAAGCTCTTGTAGCTGGTAATGAGCAGGCTGTGGGTTTTACTCACAGCCTGCTTTTTCATGGCTCTTATGAGAGCCTTTGATATCATATTGAGAGTCTAATTAAAGGAGGATCGCTTTGTCCGACATCCGATATAAACGCGTGCTTCTTAAGCTTTCCGGCGAAGCACTCATGGGCGACGGCCAATATGGCATCGACCCCAAGGTTACCGACCATCTTGCCAAGCAGGTCAAGGAGCTGCTCGCCGTTGGCCATGAGGTCGGCGTCGTTGTCGGCGGCCGTAATATTTTCCGCGGCATGGCCGGCGCTGCCGGTGGCATGGAGCGTGCTCAGGCCGACTACATGGGCATGCTGGCAACCGTTATGAACGCGCTCGCCCTGCAGGATGCCTTCGAGCACAACGATGTTCCCTGCCGCGTTATGAGCGCTATCCAGATGAACGAGATCTGCGAGCCCTATATTCGCCGTCGCGCCATCAACCACCTTTCCAAGGGCAACGTTGTTATTTTTGCCGCCGGTTCGGGCAATCCGTACTTTACGACCGACACCGCCGCGGCTCTTCGTGCGTGCGAGATCGGCGCCGAGATTCTGATTAAAGCCACCAAGGTTGACGGCATCTACGACAAGGATCCCGTCAAGTGCGCCGATGCCGTCCGTTTTGACAAGATTACCTATCACGAGGTTCTCGTCCGCGGTCTGCAGGTTATGGATTCCACGGCTACGGCACTGTGCCAGGATAACCGTATGCCGATTTTGGTCCTCAACATCGATGGCGAGGACACCGTCAAGCGCGCGCTCGCGGGTGAGCCCGTCGGCACGCTCGTCTATCAGGAGGATTAAGCATGGCAGAGAACATCACCGCCCATATGGACAAGTCGCTCGAGTCCCTCAAGCATAACTTCTCCAAGGTCCGTACCGGCCGCGCCAATGCCAACATTCTGTCCGACATCACCGTCGATTATTACGGTGTTCCCACGCCGGTCACGCAGGTTGCCGCCGTCAAGACCCCCGAGGCCCACATGCTGCTCATCGAGCCGTGGGACAAGGCACTCATCAATGCTATCGTCAAGGCCATCGGCGCTTCCGATCTGGGTATTACCCCCAACTCCGATGGCACCGTCGTTCGTCTTCCGTTCCCGGCTCCCACCGAGGAGCGCCGTCGCGAGCTCGTCAAGGAGTGCCGCGAGTACGCCGAGCAGGCCAAGGTGTCTATCCGTAACATCCGTCGCGACTTCAACAACAAGCTCGAGCGCGATGAGGAGCTCACCGAGGACGATGTCCGTCGCGAGCAGGCCAAGGTCCAGAAGCACACCGATGAGTATGTCGCCAAGGTCGAGGAGCTTCTGAAGGAAAAAGAAGCCGAGGTCATGGAGATCTAAGGTGCAATACGACGAGCATAAACTGGTCGAGTACTTTGCCGACGCCCCTGCGGGCGTCGGTTTTTCCGACCTTGACCTCAATAACATTCCGCACCATATCTCGTGCATCATGGACGGCAACGGTCGTTGGGCCACGTCGCGTGGTCTTGCACGCACTGAGGGCCACAAGGCGGGTATCGTCTCGCTGCGCGAGATCATTACCGCCTGCGTGCGCCTGGGCGTCGACGTGCTTTCGGCCTATGCGTTTTCTACCGAAAACTGGAACCGCCCGCAGCATGAGGTCAACGTCTTGATGCACCTGTTTGCCAAGACGTTCATCGACGAGTTGCCGCTTCTGAAGCGCGAAAACGTGCGCGTTGTCTTTTTGGGTGATATTTCCGCGCTGCCCAAGAAGACCCGCGACGTTTTTGAACGCGGTCTTGCCGAGTGCGCCGATCACACCGGTATGACGCTGGCGCTTGCCGTCAACTACGGCGCGCGTGCCGAGATTACCCGCGCTGTCCGTCAGATCGCACTCGACGTTGCCGCCGGTAAGATCGATCCTGCCGCAATTGATGACGACATGGTGGCTTCCCACCTCTATACCGCCGGTCTTCCCGATCCTGAGCTTGTGATTCGCACCTCTGGTGAGCTGCGCCTTTCGAACTATCTACTGTGGCAGGTAGCTTATTCCGAGTTCTACGTCACACATACCTATTGGCCCGACTTTGATCGTTGGGGCCTTGTCGACGCCATTTTGGCCTATCAGGGCCGTGACCGTAGGTTTGGTGGACTGAGCAAGACCGAGGAGGCTTAATCGTGTCCGATCGTCCCAAGGCATCTGCTCCCAAGACGCCTGCGCGTAAAGCTGCCACTGCGGGAGCGCCTGCAGCGAAGAGCGGTTCCGGTTCGTGGCTGGCGGGCTTTATTACCCGTGCCGCCGCCGGTATCGTCTACGCCGTTGTCTTTATCCTGTGCCTGGTTTTGGGTATCGTGCCCACGGCCATCTTTGTTTCCGTCATGAGCGGTCTGTGCTGCTATGAGTTTTTCCGTATGACAAGGCTCGATGGCAAGATGGCTAACGAGCGCATGGGTATCGCTGCCGCCGTGCTCTTTCCGCTGTCGGCGTTGGGCGATTCGATGCTGCTGAATGCCCTGCTTTTTGCCCTGATGCTCGCTGTGGGCATTTGGTATGTCTGGTCGCCGCGTACCCGCATATCCGATGTTGCCGTGACACTCATGGGTCCCATCTACACCGGTTTTATGCTGTCGGCTATCGTGCTGCTGCGCGATGCCGTGCCCGGTTTTGCCGGCGCCCTGCTTTCGGTGGGTGTTTGCGCGTCTCTCTGGGTCTCCGATTCGTTTGCCTATATCGTGGGTAGCCGTATCGGCAAACACAAGATGGTTCCCAAGATCTCTCCAAAAAAGAGCTGGGAGGGGTTTGTTGGCGGCATCCTGGGCTCGGTTTTGATTTGGCTCATCCTGTGGGCGACGCATTTCTTCAAGCTCAGCCTGCCCTATGCGCTGCTGTGCGGCGTGGTCGTGTCCATTCTGGGCGTTATCGGCGACCTTATCGAGTCGCGCATCAAGCGCGGTGTGGGCGTCAAAGATTCCGGCAACCTTATCCCGGGCCACGGCGGCATGCTCGATCGTAGCGATTCGCTTATCTTCGGCTGCATCACCGCGCAGCTGATGCTGATGATCGGAGGCGTGCTGTAATGTCATTCCAGACGACGTATGGCCCCGATGGACGCCTCCGTGTTGCCATCCTGGGTTGTACGGGCTCCATCGGCACCCAGGCGCTCGATGTGTGCCGCCAGCATGCCGATCGCCTGCAGGTGACGGCGCTGTCCGTTAACTCCAGTACCTCCGAGCTCGTTGCCGCTGCCCGCGAGTTTTCGGTTTCGGCGGTTGCCGTGGCCGATGTCGCTCATGGCGATGACGCCGTGCTGCAGGAGTTGCCCGAGGGCACGAAGCTCGGCGTTGGCGCGCAGGCGGTTTGCGAGCTCGCGCGTCGCGACGATGTCGACTGCGTGCTCGTCGCTATTGTGGGTGCCGCCGGTCTCGAGGCGAGCCATGCGGCCTTGACCTCAAATAAGCGCCTTGCCCTTGCCAACAAGGAGTCCCTCGTCGTCGGTGGCGACTTGCTTATGCCGTTGGCGCAACCGGGCCAGCTTATTCCAGTCGACTCTGAGCACTCCGCCATCTACCAGTGCTTTCTGGGGGAGAACCCACGCGAAGCTCATTGTATTTGGCTCACCTGCTCGGGCGGTCCGTTCTTTGGCCGCACGCGCCGCGAGCTCGACCGCGTGACGCGTGCCGATGCCCTCGCACATCCCACGTGGGCCATGGGTGCCAAGATCACCATCGACTCCGCCACCCTCATGAACAAGGGCCTGGAGCGCATTGAGGCCATGCATCTGTTTAACTGCGACCTCGATTTCATTAACGTGGTCGTGCAGCGTCAGTCCAAGATTCACTCTATGGTCGAGTTCTCCGACGGCTCCGTTATGGCGCATCTCGGTGCTTCCGACATGCGTATTCCCATCCAGTTCGCGTTCTCGTATCCCGAGCGTTGGGATACTCCGGCGCCTCGTATCGATTTTCGCGAGTTGGGGCAGCTCACGTTTGATGCTGCCGACATGGATACCTTTCGCTGTCTGGCACTGGCCGAGCGTGCCGGCAAGACGGGTGGCACCATGCCGTGCGTGCTCAATGCCGCCAACGAGGTCGCCGTCGATGCCTTCCTGCGCGATGGCTGCAGCTTTACCGATATCGATCGCATTGTGGAATCCTGCATGGATGCCCACGATGTGCAGGCGGTCGATTCGTTTGAGCAGCTTCGCGACATCGATGCGTGGGCGCGTGAAAAGGCTGCGCAGGTACTCGTCGCAACCCGTTCCTAACCCATAAGGATTGCTTTTTCGTTTTATGGATACTGTTCTGAGCGTTCTCTCATCGGTCTTTTGGGGCCTGCTGATGCTTTCCGTCCTTGTGTTTTTGCACGAGGGCGGCCACTTTTTGGCGGCGCGTGCCTGTGGCGTCCGTGTGACCGAGTTCTTTTTGGGCCTGCCGTGTCGCTTTGACATTCATCACACGTCGCGTCGCATCGGAACCAAGTTTGGCGTGACCCCGCTGCTGCTGGGTGGTTATGCTGCCATCTGCGGTATGGATCCGACCGATGTCTCGTGCGCCGATCGCGTGCTCGCGGCTGTCTATCGTCATGGTCGTGTGACCGTGGCCGACCTTGCTGTCGAGCTCGAGCTTTCCGAGGAGGATGTGCTCGAGGCATGCGCCCTGTTACTGGGCTGGGGCTCCATCGCACCCTGGTATGAGGAAGGGGAGAAGCCCTCGCCGAGTTACTATCCCACCAAGTATCAGACGCTGCCACGAGATGCGGCGGGTTACACCACCTTTGATGGCCGCCGTTTCGATCGCGAACATTCAACTGCCGAGGGCGATGTGTGGGAACTGCCGTGCGGCGAGGCCGAGTTCCTTGCACAAGAGCGTTCGCACACCTATCTTGGCCAGGGCTTTCTCAAGCGCGCCTTTATGCTGCTCGCGGGCATTATTGTCAATATCTTGACGGTCTTTTTGCTCCTTATGAGTATCTATTCCATTGCGGGTGTCACCGTGCCGATGGATACCAACGTGATCGGTCAGGTTGACGAGGGGTCTATTGCCGCCAAGGCGGGTATCGAGGGCGGCGACGCGATCCTTTCGGTTGACGGAGTATCGTGCTCTACCTGGATGGACGTTTACGATGCCATCGGCAAGGCCGCCGGTAAGGACGATATCGCCATTGAGTATGAGCGCGACGGCAAGCAGCAT
>CABUMU010000021.1 GCA_902492855.1 uncultured Collinsella sp.
CGCCTGCTTGACCTCGAGCACCGCCTCGGGCAGCGAATAGCGCGCCCAAGCGCGGTCTTCGCGCAGGTTGCGCTCGCACGAGAGCGGGTCCGTGGGGCTCGAGAACGGCAGCTTGGGAATGATGACGCAGCGCAGCGTCTCGCCGCTGGCGTCGAATCCCTCCCAGAAGGCCTTAAGAGCAAAAAGCGACGAGGTCGGCTCGTTGATAAACCGGTCGCGCAGGCGACGAGGAGATGAGTTGCGCTGCTGGCAGTTGAGCTCCAGACCCGCACGGGCCATCTTGGGCTCAACGCGGGCATACAGGTCTTCCATGTCGCGCCGATTGGTGAACAGTGTGAGCACCGATCCGCCCATGGCAAGATGGGCGTCGACCAGCACGCGCTCGAGCGCCGTAAGATAGCTCTCATGATCGCGCGGATCGGGGATATCGCCCGCAACGACTACAGCCATGTTCGAATCGAAGTCGTAGCTCGAATCCAAGTGCAACGATGAGGATGTTGAAGCACCGATGCGATCGAGGCCGACCGCGTGGTTAAAGTGTTCAAAGCTTTTGGACACCGTCATGGTCGCCGAGGCAAAGATAGCCGTGTGAACCTCGGGCAGCCATTCGGTTGCCAAGGCCTCGCCAATGTCGATGCGCTCTGCGGTCATTGACTCTCCGCCGGCACGCAGCCTGCGATTGACCTGCAGCGAATACACGTAGTGTTCATCGATGCCATCAATGATGAGTTTGAGGTTCTCGGCCAGCTCGTGCAGGCGGCGCGAGATATCACCCAGATCGACAACAACCTCGGGCTTGTCGGCGGCGACGGCCTGCACCAGCGCGTCGACGCTCTTGTCAGCCTGTTCCAATGCGTCGATGGCAGCGTAGGCCGACTGTAAGAAATCATGCCAGTCGTCAGATTCGCGCAGCTCGGGGCCAATCCATAGATTGGCATTGTCATAACCCCCACGGGCACGGCGACCGAGCTCGCGAACGCCATCGAACACGTCGGCGATTGCCATGCTCGCGCGCGCAACCGTCGACGTTGCCTTGGCAGTAAGGCCCAGATAGAGCGTAGAGCCCTCGGAGGTTACCAAATCACGGGAAACCTGGCTTAGCGCGCCGGTGCTCGAGCCACCCAGGCGCTCAAACAGAACGCGTGATTCGTCCGCCGACACCACGCGCGCCCACTGACGGCGCGCCTCGCGCTCGATAGAATGGGCCTCGTCGATTACCCAATGACGAATCGGAGGCAAAATCCTGCCCTCGGCCGCGACATTGCGGAACAGCAGGGAATGGTTGGTGACCACCACATCGGCATGCGCCGCACGGCGACGAGCGCCGTGGACCAAACATTTATCAGGGAAAAACGGGCAGAGGCGACGAGCACACTCGCGCGAGGCCGTCGTAAAGTCGGGGCGGTTGACGCTGCGCCACCGAATGCCAAGTGAGTCGAGGTCACCATCGGCTGATTGGCAGACGTACGCCATAATGACCGCGACCGCCGTGAGCGTGTCCGCCGGATCGCGCTTGGTGGTAATCTCGACCTGGCCGCGACTCATGCGCTCAAGCTTGCGCAGGCACGGATAGTGGTCATAGCCCTTGAGAGCGCAAAATGACAGGCCACCGTCCAGTTGCTCGGCAAGTTTTGGCAGCTCATGGTACATGAGCTGGTCGGCAAGATTGTTCGATTTGGTCGCAATACCAACCGTAATGTTGTTACGGCGTGCTGCCTCGGCAAAAGGCACCAGATAGGCCATCGATTTACCGACGCCTGTGCCCGCCTCAATTACACGATGAGTGCCCGTGACCAGCGCATCACGGACCTCGAGCGCCATCGCGATCTGCTCATCACGCGGCTCGTAGGTGGGGTACATGCGATTGACCAGGCCACCTGGCGCATAGTCTGCCTCAATCTCCTCACGACTCGGCATCTTGAGTACCGGCAGTTCGTCGGCGTCCACCCGATCGTCGGCGCGATCGGCCTTGAGAACGTCAGCACGAGCGGCGCTGAGAGAGAAGATATAACCAGGGTTCTGCCCCGCCAAGAATGAGAAGATTGGACGATAGGACCAAGGCACGTCCGGATGCATGTCGGCTAGGCGCGCCATGAGGCCCTGGGGCAAGTCGGTGAGTGCCACGAGCAACACGCGCCATACGCCACACAGGGCGTCGACGTCGGCATTGGCACGGTGTGATACCGAGTCACAGCCAAACAGATCGGCCATAAAAGACAGCTTGTGCGAGGCCAGGCGCGGAAGCGCGATGCGCGACAGCGCCAGCGAATCGATCCAAATATCGCTCACGTTGACGCCGCCTTTGACCGACTCGATAAACGAGCGGTCGAACGTGGCGTTATGTGCGATTACCGGGCAACCACCGACAAAATCGGCGAGAGCGGCTACGGCCTCAACGGCCGACGGGGCATCTGCCACATCGGCATTTGTAATGCTCGTGAGCTCGGTAATCTCGGCGGGAATCAGCTGTTTGGGATGCACGAACGTATCGAACCGATCGACGATCTCGCGGCCCGAAAGGCGGGCCGCCGATATCTCGATAAGCTCGTTGTCCTGCACCGAAAGACCCGTGGTCTCGGTATCGAGGACGATAACATCTTCCTCGATGAGACCAAACGATTGGGTTTTGGCGCGCTCGGCAAGAGTGGCATAGGAGTCGATGACAAACTGCGGCGTTCCTGATGAAACCGCGTCCTCGATTAGCATGCAATGCCCGCTCGACGAAGACCCATACGGATCAGGCTGTCACAGACCTGCGGGAACGTCATGTCGTCGGTGTGGCGGATCTCATCCGGATACAGCGACGTATCGGTCATGCCGGGAATAGTATTGGTCTCGAGGATAACGGGGCCGTCCTCACTCACGATAAAGTCGCTGCGCGAAATACCCAGGCAGCCGAGCGCCCTATGGGCAGCACAGGCGAGCTCCTGGGCACGAGCGTAGTTCTCGGGCGAAATCTGTGCCGGAATGCGATGGATATCCGTGGGGTCGACATACTTCACGTCCAGATCGTAGAACTCGCAGTCCTCGGGCTTACGGATCTCAACGATCGGCAGAGCGCGCACGTCGTCCTCGCCGTATACGCCGACGGTGATCTCGGTACCCTCGATGCACTTCTCGACCAGCACTTTGTCGCCGTACTCAAACGCTTTGGCGATTGCCGCGGGCAGCTCGGAGGGCTCATGGACCAGAGAAATGCCATAGCTGGAACCGTTTACGGCCGGCTTCACAAAGCAGCGCTCGCCACAAACCTCGACGATATGATCGATATCGACTTCATCGCCCACCTCGAGCGCAAGGCCGGGGGCAACGGGGATGCCCGCCTTGGCGTACAGGAGCTTCGAGACCTCCTTGTCGGCACCGCAGGCGCTCGCGAGCACGCCCGATGCCGTGTAGGGGATACCCAGGGTCTCCATGGCACCCTGCATGGCACCATCCTCACCGCCGGCGCCGTGCATGGCGATAAACGCCACGTCAAAGCCACCGGTCGCCATGGTTACCATAAAATCATCGGCAGCCGTGTCGAGCAGCTCCACCGAAGTGTACCCAGCCTCCTTCAGGGCCACCACGACGTTCTTTCCCGAATTGAGCGAGATCTCGCGCTCAGCGGAATGACCGCCCGCCAAGACCGCTACGTGCATGTTCTCTAGGCTTTTACCCGGCATGGGCAGACTCCTCCTCTATAATTTCTGCAGCTGATACCATATTGTAGCGATACCCTCTACGTTTCCCCAAAATCGAAAGGCTTCCATGAATCCCAGGACTAAATCTCAGGACATTCGCGACTTGAGCCAAAACGATATTCGCGAGCTTGTTGCCGAACTTGGCCAGCCCGCCTTCCGCGCGAAGCAGCTCATCGAATGGGTCTTTGAGAAGAACGTTTGTTCGTTTGACGATATGACCAACCTTCCCAAGGCTTTCCGCGAGCAGCTTAAAGAGGCTTTTGCCTTTGACACGCCGACTGAGCTCACCAAGCAGGTTTCTAAAGATGGCTCTCGCAAGTATCTGCTCGAGTACCACGACGGCATTTCCGTCGAGACTGTCGGTATGCCCCGTCGTAACAAGCTTCCTGTCTGCGTTTCCACCCAGGCAGGCTGTGGCATGGGCTGCGCTTTTTGCGCTACCGGTCTGAACGGCCTTAAGCGCTCTCTGACCGCTCAAGAGATCGTTGACCAGGTGCTTCATGTCTCCAACGACTTTGGTGAGCGTGCCACGAGCGTTGTCTTCATGGGACAGGGCGAGCCCTTTGCTAACTATGACGAGGTTCTCAAGGCGCTGCGCATCCTCAACGACCCCGATGGCATCGGTATCGGCGCTCGTCACCTCACCGTCTCTACCAGCGGCGTTATTCCCGGTATTCGCAAATTTGCCGACATCCCCGAGCAGTTCACGCTTGCCGTTTCCTTGCACTCCGCTATCCAGTCCACGCGCAACAAGCTTATGCCTGGCGTCAAGAAGTACACGCTCCTGCGCCTTCATGAGGCACTGCAGCTCTACACCGAAAAGACGGGCCGCCGCCCAACCTATGAGTACGCCATGATCGAAGGCGTCAATGACACAAACCCTGAGATGCAGGCGCTTTGCGACTTCTGCGAGGGAACGCTGTGTCACGTCAACCTGATTCAGCTTAACGACATTGAGGGTAGCCCGCTCAAGCCGTCTCCGATTCATAAGGTCGAGGATCTTCAGCGCCGCCTTGAGTCTCGTGGCATCGAGACCACGATCCGTAATTCTCGCGGCAATGATATTGATGCCGCTTGCGGTCAGTTGAAGCAACGTTTCAAGGTCCAGAAGAACGCATAGGGGAGTCTGCACCCCATAACGTTTCATGTGAAACATCCGACAGCCCTGGTTGTAGATAATGCAACCAGGGCTGTTTCATTTGTTTTCATCCTAGAGGACTTGATTTACGTAACCTTAGTTTTATAGCCATAATAAGGGGTCCTTGTCTCATGAATCAGACAAGGACCCCTTCAAAAAAGGCAAGTAATTGTTAGGTACCTAATAACCAACATTTTCCCATTGATGATTAACCCATTCTTGGTTAATCTTGGGATTCTTAGTCACCTGAGCAGTGCGCATGGCGACATCTTCGGTCATCACATCCATTTTCTTCTTAGATGTATCGACGATATCCTGAGCTCCGCGCAGCAGTCGACCGCGTAGTTCATCATCTGTCGCAATCTTATAACCAGCAAAGGCACAAGCGGCGACGGTGGTTGCTAACGCAACGACCGCGAGAACCTTATTCTTCATCCTGATCCTCCTGCCCAAATTGAATCATTTCGCCAAGGATACGGGAGAGCTCCTCCTCGTCTTTGAACTCGATTTCAATTTTGTTCTTGCCACGCGAACTCTTCACGCGTACATTCGTGTTGAAAACTTGACGAAGGACTCGAGCAGCCTTTTTGAATGACTGAGGTGTTGCTGGCCTCGGAGTCCTTGGCGTCTCTCCGGCAGAAAACAATGGAGCAAGATTTTCTGTCGCTCTAACGGAAAGACCTTCAGCAACAACTTTCTCAGCAAGACGAATCCTGGCATCTTCATATGGAACCGCAAGAATCGCTCTTGCATGACCTGCAGTAAGCTTGCCTTCGAAAATCATCTGCTGCACGACTTCGGGAAGATCTAGCAAACGAAGTGAATTTGTAATTGCGGAACGAGACTTACTGACAGCCTTTGATAACGCCTCCTGCGTCATACCGCTGGCATCAATGAGCTGACGATAGCCCTTAGCCTCTTCGACGGGATTCAGATCAGAACGCTGAAGATTCTCAATAAGAGCAAGAGCGAGCATTTCCTCATCATTAACTTCCTTAATGATGACAGGCAATTCTTCAAGGCCAGCAAGTTTCGATGCCTGGTAACGACGCTCACCGGCAATAATCTCATAGCCATTTCCATGCTTGCGAACCAACAGCGGTTGCAAAACGCCATGTTCTTGGATTGACTCGCTCAACTCGCGAAGTTCGGTTTCATTAAAGTGAATTCGCGGCTGATTTGGGTTGGGAACGATATCCTCAATAGGCAGTATTATTTCAGATGCGGCATTTGAAGCCGATGCAGCCGAACCACCAGTCTCATACTCGGCCTCTGAGACCAAAGCATTGAGTCCACGTCCCAATCCTCCACGTTTCTTTGCACTAGGCACGCTTGATCACCTCTTTTGCAAGGTTCATATACGCTTTTGCACCCTTATTTTGAGGTGCATAGGTAATTACCGGCTCTCCAAAAGACGGAGCCTCAGAGATTTTTACGGTACGGGGAATTAAGGTCTTAAAAGCTTTATCACCAAAGTACGACTGAACTTCCTCAACAACCTGATTCGACAGAGAAGTACGCGAGTCATACATGGTCATAAGCACGCCATAGGTGTCTAAGCCCTTGTTCAGACGTGATTTGACCATCTTCATTGACTCAAGCAGCTTCGTAACGCCCTCGAGTGCGTAATACTCGCACTGAATCGGAATCAAAACGCTGTCTGCTGCGGTCAAAGCGTTGATGGTAAGCAGGCCGAGCGAAGGAGGACAGTCAATGAAAATAAAATCGAATTCGTCTTGAATGGGCTCAAGCAAATCTTTGAGGCGGGTTTCACGAGCAATTGCGCTTACGAGCTCAATTTCGGCGCCTGCAAGCTGAATTGTCGCCGGAATAACGAATACCTTTTTGCAATTTGTATCAAGAACGAGCGATTCTGCCGGCACGTCATTCAGCAATGCATCATAGATGCACTGATCAAGGTCTTCTTTTTCAATTCCAAATCCACTTGTACTGTTTCCCTGCGGATCAAAATCGACAATCAGTGTCTTGCGTCCCTGTTCACCCAGAGCTGCTGCAAGGTTTACAGCCGTCGTTGACTTACCGACGCCGCCTTTTTGATTGATGATTGCAATAATACGCGTGTCTTTTGCGCTCTTCGAACGCTTAACGTCGCGAAATCCCACGGTCCCTCCTGGTGTGTATTAAAGCTGTCAAACGGAGGATGTTTCACGTGAAACATTCCGATTCGATATCAACCGCCATGTTTCACGTGAAACACTGCAAGTTGTTAGTATCCATTATGTTTCACGTGAAACATCTAGGCAAGCGGATTCTTCTTTGCCATGCCATTTGCACGAGGCAACGAGACGGATGCTGGATGACTCTTCTTAAGAACAATAAACTCCCTGTGGCCCAAGCCCTCAGGCAAATCGATTGCGTCATTCAGAAGCAAAGTGAAGCCACAGATCTTAGCTGCTGACATGCCAGAAGTAAGCTCCTCATCCGATGGATTGCCCTTCGTAATAACAAATAGCCCTCCATCCTTGAGGTACGGAGCTGCATACTCAACAAGAATCGGTAGAGGGGCCAGCGCGCGGGCGGTTACGACAGAGAACTGCTTCTTATGGCTTCGAGCATATTCTTCAAGGCGATCATGGACTGCATGACCATATTTCAATCCGAGAGCATGAACAAAAGAATTGACAGCATCAACCTTTTTGCGAACAGAGTCAATATAAGTAGCTTTACGATGTGTGGTTATCGTTAATGGAATACCAGGGAAGCCTGCGCCTGTTCCCATATCGAGCAAAGCTCCATCAGGAGCCTTATTGACATAAGGAAGTAAAACAAGCGAGTCGAGGATATGAAGTACCGCAGCATCTTCGACGTTAAGAATACGAGTGAGATTGGTTGTCTTATTTGTTTCTAGAACCAAATCCAAATGCTGGATACATTTCCTCAGCTCAGCATCAGTTACGCTCAAGGAATACTCTTTGCAATAGGAAGTTAGACGGCTGAGCATCTCGTCAGTCTGCTGATCAGTAAGTACAAACAACAGAAGCTCCTTTCTGACAAAAATCAGTGTATCGAGAACTTTTGACAAAAAAAGGGGACGTGGAAACCACGCCCCCTTAGCATAAGCTCGAGTAGATTATCGAGCAACAATCACCACATGGCGATCAGGGTCAGAACCCTCAGAATGGGTATCGACAGCATCATTGCCACGAAGTGCAATATGAACCAGTCGGCGCTCATAGGCATTCATGGGCGGAAGCGAAACACTCTTATGGGCACGGATGGCACGCTCGGCGGCCGACTGAGCCATTGAGGCAACCTTGTCCTGACGACGACTCTTGTAGCCCTCAACGTCAACCACAACCGGATACCTAAAGCCGAGCTTGCGGCTCACCAGCAAAGAGAACATGACCTGAAGAGCATCAAGGGTACGACCATGACGGCCAATGAGAACAGCAAGATCAGGAGCCGTAACATCCAAAATCAGCTCGCCCTCGTCGCCCTCGTACTCATCAATAGGAGAGTTGGCGGCATCGAAGTGCGAAAGGATGGAACGCAGAATGGAAATCGCAACATCGGCAATGGTGTCGAGCTCCTCATCGGTCAGCTCTTCACCGGCCTTGTAGCGCTGTGCAATCTCGGGATAATCGCCCGCAATCTGCGGGGCAACCTCCTCAAGCATATCCTCGATGATCTCTTCAGACATAACGTACTCCAAAAGTTAGGTACCTAAATAAGATTGATATCCCGACTACTTCTTCTTGTGCGGACGAGGCTTCTTCTCGCGACGGGTAACCTCGACCTGCAGCGGAGCGTTCTTGAGGCGCTCCTCCTCATCGGCCTTAGCCTTGTCGATAACCTTCTGCGTCACGAAGATCTGCTGGATAGCCTGCCAGGCAGAAGACACATCGTAGAACAGCAGAACGCCGACGGGCAGGCTCCAGCCCATCCAAAGCATCATGACGGTCATGACGACAGCCATCATGCGCATGCTCTGGGCCTGCTGACCAGTCTGATTGCGGGACATATAGAGCTGCGGAATCAGGGTCAGGACAGCAAACAGGATCAGGCAGATCAGCGCAGGCAGCGCAACCATAAAGCCATCGGCAAAAGAGGCGCTCGGCGTGGTGGTCAGATCGGGCAGGATGTTAAAGAACGAGAACGTGCCCTCGTTAAAGTACTGCGGCAGGTTGCGCAGAAGTGTGAACAGGGCGATAAGGATGGGCATCTGAATCAGAAGCGGCAGGCAGCCGGCCAGCGGATTGAACTTGTTCTCGCTGTAGAACTTCTGCATCTCCTCGGCCTGACGCTGGGGGTCGTCGGCGTAGCGCTCCTGGATCTCGAGCATCTTGGGCTGCAGCACCTGCATGCGAGCCGTCGACTTGGTCGACTTGAGCATGAGCGGCGTCAGCAGCAGACGGATGATGACCACCAGGATGATGATGGACAGGCCCCAGTCGACCGCAAAGGTCTGGATGAGCTTGAGCAGCTCGAAAAGGATGTTAACGATCCAATCCCACATGTAAGTTTTCCTCCGATAGCGAGTGCCCGCTAAGGCACAGGGTCATAACCGCCGACGTGCAGGGGATTGCAGCGAGCGATGCGCCTCACGGCAAGCCAGCAGCCTCTCAAAACACCGTACTTCTCAATCGCCTGAACGGCGTATTGCGAGCACGTTGGGTAATAAATGCAGGCGTCAGGTAATAAGGGCGAAACAACCTGTTGATATATGCGAATAGGAGCGATGGCAACACGTCGCAAAACGTGATTGCTCATCGCTCCTCCCCGGCAACGCCGGCGCGTTTCATAAGCGAACGCAACGCCTTGTCCATCTCCTGCGGCGAGGAAACCCTCGTCTTGGGAGTCGCGAACAAGATGATGTCATAACCCGCAACGGGAAATCCACAGCTGCGGGCGGCCTCGCGCATCACACGCTTAGATCGGTTGCGCACGACAGCACAACCGAGTCGTTTAGCACCAACGAAGGCGACCCTTCCGGAGTCGCCTTCGCCAACCGATTCACATATGGTCATTCGAATCAGAGGGTGATTAAAACGACGCCCCTGACTGAACACATGCTCGAAATCTTGCCGAGACTTAATAGTCTTCATGCGAGATGTGTGTATCGCTGCTAGACAGTGAGACGCTTGCGGCCCTTGGCGCGACGACGGGCGAGCACGGCACGACCACCCTTAGTGGCCATACGGGCACGGAAGCCATGGGTCTTGGCACGCTTACGCTTATTAGGCTGATACGTACGCTTCATCTTAAGTTCCTCCTGCTGCATTTCGAGTGTCCGCGGGGGCGCGGACGCAGATATAGACACGTGAGCTTGAAGATTGTAGGGAAATCAATGTTCAAATGTCAAGAAATCAAAGGTAAAAGGTTGCAAAGAGTACACGGTTCCCCCATAAGCAGAATCGGCACTTGATGCAGCAGGCAACTTTTCACGAAATTTCATCGAGTTTTCAACAGGTCGTGTTGGAAATGTTGAGAACTTTTCGCCCGTTTTCCAAAGTTTTCAACAGGTTTTGAAAACTTGTCGAAAGATGAGAAACATTGCGCGGTGAGCTACTATTTGTTCAAAACCTTTTGAAAGATTGCGAGCGGCATGTCTGACGACTTCTACACCATGGTCGATTCCGGTGATCCGGCACCCGACAACGAGCACATCACCGGCGTGCGCGAAAAACGCAACGAGAGCGAGCAGGTCACCGCACAAGCACCGAAGGCCATGTATGCAGCGCGCATCGCGGTCTACGACGACATGCTGTCGACACCGCGTGTCATCGTCATCGAACCGCAAGACGTCCGTACCTACCTGGAAGAGACAACCAACACCGTCTACCAGTGCATGAAGGAGCAGGGAGGACGCATCTCGTTGATGGTTATCCGCGAGATTGTCGAAAACTTTATCCACGCGCATTTTGCAGAGCCCATCATCTCGATTCTCGACGGCGGCGACACCATCCGCTTTGCCGATCAGGGTCCGGGCATCGACGACAAAGAGCGTGCCTTCGACTTTGGCGTAACCAGCGCAAACAGCAAGATGAAACGGTATATCCGCGGCACCGGCGCCGGGTTTCCCATGGTACAGGAGTACTTGGAAAACGCCGGCGGCGCCGTCTCCATCGAGGACAACATGGGCAATGGCACCGTCGTGACGGTAAGTCTGAACCCCAAGCGCGTGCAGGAAATCGAGCGTGCCGGCGGGCGCGGGGCAGCCGTGCGGCCCGAAACGGAGCAGCAGGCATATCCCATGCCGGGCGCCTTCACGCAGCAACCCGCAGCGATGCAACAGGTGCAACAGCAAATAGCCCCCATGCAGCAGCCTGGCATGCCCCCCGTGCAAGAGCCCCAGGCACCCTCGGGCGCGATTCCCCAGAACATACCCGATGCAATGCCAGCGATGGGCCAGGATGTGGGAACCTTGCAGCAGATGGCGGGTGCATCGGCTGCACAGCAGATGTCCTATCAACCGAACCTGCAAGGGTATCCGGCTCAATACGCGCCGCAAACGGGATATGCGCAGGCATACCCCCAGCAATACCCGCTGGGATACCAGCAGCCGTACCAACAGATGCCCCAGACGCAGTACAACCCATGGGCCCAGCAGATGCCCCCGCAGCCTTACCAACAGTGGCCGCAAAGTTTTCAACAGCAGCCGCTGCCCATGCAGAGTTCTCAACAACCAGCAGCTCAAATGATGTATCCTAATGCGGCGAATCAATATGCACAGCCGCAGCAAAACGTATTTGTGAGCGAGCGCGGCGAAGCGGCACTGGGCTATCTGGCTCAAAACCAGGAGTGTGGCGCAACCGACCTGGCACGAGCGTTTGGAAACTCAGCGCCCACGTGGTCGCGAACGCTCAACGACCTGGCACAGGCCGGCTTGGTAATCAAACATGGCCAGAAATATCATCTGACCGAAATAGGCAGCGCTCGCGTGCGAGCCCAAAGTTAAGGAACGGGAGAAACAGTGGACGAGGAAGCAAGCATCATCCTGGGAGATGCCATCGCCTTTTGTCAGCGCGACGGCCAAGATGCACGCCTCATCAATATGCTGGGACAATCGCACGCCGTGAGCCTGACCGAGGACACCTTGACGATTGAGGCCCCCTCACGCTTTGCCATCGCTCAGCTCAAAAAGCATCAGCCGACCATCGAGGCCTACCTGGAAGAGATCGCCTTTGCACCGATTGCGCTCAACATCGTGGCACCGCAAGGCGCCTCGGCAAATACGACTCCGGACACTCACCCGGTAGCGACCGCCACCGCAGCGGCAACGCCGGCGCCCGGACCTCGACGCGACGATGTTTCCCGTGAAACCATGGCACCGCAGCCGACCGCTTCGGTCGCGCCGGCGGTAGAGCCAGCCCCCTCGCCCATCCCGACCGCCATGCATATGCCCGTCGCACACGAGGCGACACCCGGCGAGGAATCGGGCATTGCAATCAAAAACACGCTGTCCGCCGACGATTTCCGCCGCATGATGACACAAATGAATGGCAGGCCACCGGCGAAAAGCGCGAGTTCGTCCGCAGCGCCGGCAGCACCTTCGGCGGCCCCGACGGCAGTCGAGAAAAACGCGGACGGGGCACCCCTCGCAGCGAATTCGAAATTCACGTTTGAAAATTTCGTCTTCGGACCGGAGAACAGTCTTGCCTACCGATCGGCGCTCAAATTCGCCATGCTTGCAGACACGCCCGGCACCTGCACGTCGCTGTTCATCTACGGCAAATCGGGCCTGGGCAAGACGCACCTGCTGCTCGCCATCAAAAATGAGCTGGCAGAGAAATCGCCCGAGATCAAGGTGAAGTACGCCAACTCGCAGGCATATCTGGACGATTTGATGACGGAATTCGACCGCCAAAAGAAGAGCAACGCCCCCATCATGCAGGCGTACCACGGCGTCGACGTGCTTATCATCGATGACATCCAGAACATCATAGGCAAGCGCGCGAGCGTGGATTACTTCTTCCAGTTGATGGACGAATTTATCCGCAACAACAAGAAGGTCGTGATCGCCGCCGACCGGGCTCCCAAGGACCTTAATATGGACGAGCGCCTGACCAGTCGCTTTAATGCCGGTCTGCTGTGTCTGGTGGCGGAGCCCAGCTACGAGATGAAGTACAAGATTTTGCAGCGTTATTACGAAAACACGATCGCCGCCGCACCCGAGGCAGGCAACGACTCACTGCTGGCGGCCTACGGGGGCGACGGCGGACATCTGACCGACGCGCACTTTAAGCACATGGCCGAGGTCTCGGGCACCAACATTCGCGAACTCGAGAGCTTTTGCGAGCGTTGCGCCGGCGAAGCGGGCGATCGCGAGCGCGAAGGCAGGGAGCTCACCTTTGACGACATCGACGCCATCGCCAACCAGTACTTCGACACATCGGCCAAGAAGATCAATGTGCAGACGGTCCAGTCCGTCATCGAGGAGCAATACGGTGTGACGCACGAGGAACTCATCGGGCCTCGCCGCAACGCCAATATCGCCAAGGCGCGCCATATCGCTATCTATCTGGCGATCGAGATGTGCGAGATGACGACGACGGCCGTGGGCGCCGAGTTTGGCAACCGCAACCACTCGACCGTCAGCACGAGCTATAAAAAGGTTCAGAAGATGATTCAGGAAGACCGGACCGTTACCGAAGACCTCAAGTCGCTGCGCGATAAAATTACACTGCGCTCGTAGGTAAATGGACACACCTGTTGAAAACCTGTCGAAACGGCGGTTACAAGGTGTCAAAAACTCGAGCCGCGGTGATGAAAAGTTTTGCGCAGGTTTTGAACGTGGAAAACATGCCCGGTTGCACACAGGTTCCTGTCGATTCTCTTTTTAGGGCTGACCTGCACTTTTAGGAGTAATCAACAGTTTCGTCAGTACTATTACTATTATTAAGATATTTATATCTATAGAAAGGTATTAAAAGATGAAGTTCACCGTCAGCCAGAGCTCGCTTACGCAAGCCATCGGCGTCGTTATGAAAGGCGTCGCTTCGGCATCCACCCTTCCCATTCTGTCGGGCGTGCTCGTTAAGGCACAAGACGGCATCTTGGAATTCCAGACCTCCAACTACACCATCTCGATTCGTCACCGCATTGCGGCTCATGTCGAAGAGGAGGGCGAGATGGTGATTCCCTGCAAGATGCTCTCCAACATCACCAAGACCCTTCCCGATGCCCCGGTCACCTTTGAGCTGTCCGAGCGTCAGGTTTTGATTGGCTGCGAGAAGAGCTCTTTCCGCCTCAACACGCTCGATGCCAACGACTTTCCCGAGTTCCCGGCATACGCCATCGAGAGCGCCGTCGAGCTGCCGACCGATATCCTGTCCGAAATGGTGAGCCGCGTATGGCGCGTCACCTCGACTGACAAGGCCCGCCCCATCCTGGGTGGCGTGCACATGAAGGTCGAGAACAACACCGTGCGCCTGGTGGCGACCGACTCCTTCCGTCTGGCCGTGTGCGATACGCAGGTCGAGACCTCGACCCTCGAAGGTTCCTTTGAGCTCAACGTGCCTGCCGACGCCTTCAACGATGCTCTGAGCATCATGGCGAGCCAGGCTACTATCATGATCGGCGCCACCGACACCCAGGTTGTCTTTGAGGCCGGCAACACCACCTACGTGTCGCGCCGCATCGAGGGCGTATATCCCAATTACAAGCAGCTCATCCCCGATTCGTGCGTGACGAGCGTCAAGATCGACGTAGCCGCCTTTAACGCCGCCCTTAAGCGTGTGGCCGTTATCGCGAGCGCCAACCCCGCTGTCAAGTTTGAGATTGACGTCGAGAACGGCCAGATGGGCCTGTCCTCCATTTCCAACGACCAGGATCTGGCGCAGGAGACGATTGATGTCGAGGCCGAGGGCGAGTCGGGCACCATTGCCTTCAACTACCACTACATCTTTGGCTGCCTCAATGCCCTGTCCAAGGAGAAGGAGATCACGCTGGAGCTCAAGAGCTATTCGCAGGCTGGCATCTTCAAGTCCTACGACAAGATCAACTACCTGTACCTGGTCATGCCGGTACGCATCTAACGCTGCCCATGACCATGTTCGCACGCGATCTTTCCGTTGCGCGCTATCGCAGCTTCGACAGTTATCGCCTTGCCCTGAGCGACGGTGTGACAGTGCTCGCAGGTCCCAACGCGGCGGGAAAGACCAACCTCATAGAGGCGCTGCAGCTACTGACGAGTGGCGCCTCGTTTAGGCATCCGACCGCAGCCGAGCTCGTGCACGACGGCGTGGGCTCATGCAAGGTCGAGCTGAGGCTCGAAGGCGATGGGCGCGTGCTGGACATGGGACTGAGCGTGGAAGATGGCAAGCGTTCGTTTAGCCGCAACGGCAAGCGCTGCGCTGCGTCCGGCGTGCGCGGGGTGCTGCCGAGCGTTTTGTTTTGTCCGGACCACCTGGATATGGTCAAGCGGGGTGCCAGCGTGCGCCGCGCCGCACTTGACGACTTTGGCGTTCAGCTGAGCGCGCGCTATGCCGATCTGGCTAGTGCCTACGGGCGCTGCGTGACCCAGCGCAATGCCCTGCTCAAGGAGACCTGGTGCTGCCGCGAGATGCTCGGCGCCTGGAACGAATCTATTGCCCGCGCCGGTTCGGCCCTGCTCGTGCACCGTCTGGCTCTGCTCGACCGGCTGTCGGGCCATGTGCGTGACGCCTATGGCCGCGTGGCATCCGGCGAGCCCGCCGGCGTGTCCTATGTGTCCACGCTTGGCGACCTGCCTCGCACCGAGGATCGCGACGAGCTCAGGGGCTGGGCGTATGAGCACATGCTCTCGGCGCTCGATGAGCGCGCCGACGAGGAGATCCGTCGCGGCGTGACGCTCGTGGGTCCGCATCGCGACGAGATTGAGTTTTCCGTCGCGGGCCGATCGGCCCGTTCATTTGCCAGCCAGGGCCAGCAGCGAACGCTGGTGCTTGCCTGGAAGGTGGCAGAAGTGGCCGTGGCGCGCGATATCCTGGGCACCGCGCCGCTGCTGCTCTTGGACGACGTGATGAGCGAGCTCGACGCCGGGCGCCGAGGCGCTTTTCTGCAGCTGATCGGTGATGATATCCAGACGGTCATAACCACCACCAATCTGGGGTATTTTACCGATGACCTGCTTGATCGAGCCAAGGTGGTGAGCATGGGTGAGACGTGCTAATTACGAGCGCGAGAACGGAATGGTCGCCTTCGGCGGCTTTTTGGATGCCGAGCGTCAGCGTATCCTGGCGGCCGCGGCACCTGAGCGCCGCGCGCAGATGGAGGCTGCGGAGGAGTCTCGTGCGGTCTATCGCGCCTGGAATGCGGTGTGCTCGGGCACGCGCGAGGGACGCCATGTGACGGGCCTGCGCTACCTGCCCGAGTCCAACGAACTGCTGGTGTACCTCGATTCGCCCTCATGGACGCAGGAGATGACACTTTTGCGCGAGATTATCCGCGCGCGCATGGAGCGCGCCGGCGCGCACGTCGACGGCCTGGTGTTCAAGACGACCGCCCCCGGCCACACACCGCCCGCTGCAAAAGAGCGCCTGCGTCCGGCCGTGGCCGAGCGTCCGCCGGCTCCGCATGCCGACCTAAGCGATGCCGAGCGTGCCGAGATCGAGCACCAAGTGGCATCCATCGAGGACCAAAAGCTGCGCGAGGCCCTCGAGAACGCCATGAGAGCCAGTGCCGAGTGGGCCAAGGGCGTGCAGAGCAAAAAAGAGCCTTAAATCGCATCTGGTGGCCTTGTAGAGCCAAATACCCTCGTTCCCGAGGGTATTTTTTTACGATAAACTAGTAAGGCTGTACACATTTTCTTAACTGAAGGAGGACGTGTGGCAAACGAAAACGATTACGATGGCGGCGAGATTAAGATTCTCGAAGGTCTCGAGGCCGTTCGTAAGCGCCCGGGCATGTACATTGGCTCGACGAGCGCCAGCGGTCTTCATCACCTGGTGTGGGAGATCGTTGACAACTCCGTCGACGAGGCCATGGCCGGTTTCTGCACCGAGATCCAGGTGACGGTCCACGCCGACAACTCCATCACGGTCGTCGATAACGGGCGCGGTATCCCCGTCGACGAGCATCCCATCAAAAAGATCCCGACGCTCGAGGTCGTCATGACGATCCTGCACGCCGGCGGTAAGTTCGATAACTCGGCCTACAAGGTCTCGGGCGGCCTGCACGGCGTGGGCATCTCCGTCGTCAACGCCCTGTCCAAGCGTGTGGTCGTACGGGTATGCCGCGATGGCAACATCTACGAGATGGAGTTTTCGCGCGGCAAGACCGTCAAGAAGATGGAGGTCGTGGGCACTTCGGAGACGACGGGTACCACTGTCAGCTTCTGGCCCGACGACGAGATCTTCGAGACCTGCATCTACGATTTCGACACGCTGCACAACCGTCTGCAGGAGACGGCATTCCTCAACAAGAACCTCAAGATCGTGCTGACCGACGAGCGCGAGGCGACTCCCCATGTGGAGGAGTTTTGCTACGCCGGCGGCATTATCGACTTCGTTAAGTTCCTCAATGAGGGCAAGGATGTCCCCGAGGCCTTTAAGGAACCCATCTATATTGAGGGCAAATCGGATCCGGATGCGCCCGTGACCAAGATGGGCGAGGTCGAGGTGTCCTTGCAGTGGAATAGCGGCTACGGTGAGAACGTCATGTCGTTTGCCAACGACATCTACACCCCCGAGGGCGGCATGCACCTCGAGGGCTTCCGTACCGCACTCACCCGCGTGATTAACGATTACGCTCGCAAGCAGAACCTGCTCAAGGAAAAAGACGCCAACCTGACCGGCGACGATGTGCGCGAGGGCCTGTCGGCCGTTATCTCGGTCAAACTGCCCGATCCGCAGTTTGAGGGCCAGACCAAGGCCAAGCTCGGCAGCTCCTATATGCGCGCGCTGACGCTCAAGATCGTGACCGACGGGCTTGTCGATTACCTCGAGGAGCATCCCAAGCCCGCTCGCGAGATCGTCAAGAAGGCCCAACAGGCCTGCAAGGCGCGCAACGCCGCCCGCAAGGCGCGCGAGGCGACCCGCCGCAAGAGCCTGCTCGAGACGGCGTCGCTGCCCGGCAAGCTCGCCGACTGTTCGGTGCGCGACGCCGAGTTGACTGAGCTCTTTATCGTAGAGGGCGACTCGGCAGGCGGCTCGGCCAAGGATGGCCGTCGCCGAGACATCCAGGCGATCCTACCCCTGCGCGGCAAGATTTTGAACGTCGAGCGCGTGGGCGATCATCGTGCGTTCTCGAGCGACACCATCCAGTCACTCATCACCGCGATCGGCTGCGGCGTCACGACGAGCGCCGGCGACGGCGGCGACTTCGACATCACCAAGGCGCGCTACCACAAGATCATCATCATGACCGATGCAGACGTCGACGGTGCGCACATCCGCATCCTGCTGCTGACGTTCTTCTACAAGTACATGCGCCCGTTGATTGACGCCGGCTATGTTTACGTCGCTTGCCCGCCCATCTTTGGCATCAAGGTGCGCAACAAGATTCACTACGTGTATCCCAACGGCCGCCAGCCCGAAGACGAGATCCTGCGCGACACCATCCAGAGCCTGGGACTGAACCCCGACGACAACGACGAGGACGGCAAGGCCAAGGATGGCAAGATCACTAAGAAGCGCAAGGGCTACACCGTCCAGCGCTACAAGGGCCTGGGCGAGATGGACCCCAAGCAGCTTGCCTCGACGACGATGGACCCCAAGACCCGCATTCTGCAGCGCGTGTCGATCGAGGACGCCGTGGTGGCGGACCGCGCCGTGCGCGAACTGATGGGTTCCGAGGTCGGCTATCGCCGCGAGTACATCGAGAAGCATGCGCATGACGCGCGTTTCCTTGATGCTTAAGAGGAGGTAACGTGGCAGACGATATCAACAACAACGAGGGTATGGACGAGGCCGGCGACGCCGGCATGCCCGACGATCTGAAGCGCCTGCTTGCCCGTGCTGAGCAGGGCGAGGATGGCGACCCGGACGCCTATAACCCCGATGCCGATGATGATGAGGAAGAGGATGACGACGGTGAGCTCGAGGAGAGCTTTGGCGAAGTCGATCGTGGTGCCTCGGCCGGCGAGGATATAAACGGCGGCCAGCTCCAGATTTCAGAGTTCGGCCGTGAGATGAAGCAGTCGTTCATCGAGTACTCGATGTCGGTCATCACGGCGCGCGCCCTGCCGGACGTGCGCGATGGCTTAAAGCCGGTGCACCGTCGCATCCTGTACGCAATGAACGAGAGCGGCATCTACCCCAACCGTCCGCACAAGAAGTCGGCCTGGACGGTCGGCGAAGTTATCGGTAAGTACCATCCGCACGGCGACTCCGCGGTCTATGAGGCCATGGTCCGCCTGGCGCAGTGGTTCTCCATGCGCACGCCGCTCATTGACGGTCACGGCAACTTCGGCAACATCGACGGCGACGGCGCCGCCGCCATGCGTTACACCGAGAGCCGCCTGGCGAAGCCCGCCATGGAGCTCTTGCGTGACCTGCAGAAGGACACCGTCGACTGGCAGCCCAACTACGACGAGTCGCTCGCCGAGCCCCAGGCGCTGCCTGCGCGCTTCCCCAACCTGCTGGTCAACGGCAGCCAGGGTATCGCCGTCGGCATGGCCACCAACATCGCCCCGCATAACCTCACCGAGGCGATCGAGGCCACCTGCTACCTGATCGACAACCCCGACGCCACCGTCGACGAGCTCATGCAGATCATGCCCGGTCCGGACTTCCCCACCGGTGCCATCATCATGGGTAGCGCCGGCATTAGGCAGAGCTACGAGACCGGCCGCGGCTCCATTACCGTGCGCGCCAAGGCCCACGTGGAATCCACCAAGACCGGCCGCAGCCGCCTGGTCTTTACCGAGATTCCCTACATGGTCAACAAGGGCACCCTGCAGGAGAAAATCGCCCAGCTCGTCAATGACAAGCGCATCGAGGGTATCTCGGATATGCGCGATGAATCCAACCAGAAGGGTATCCGTCTGGTCATCGAGCTCAAGAAGGGCGTTATCCCTCAGGTCGTGCTCAACAACCTGTACAAGTACACCTCGCTGCAGACGACCTTTGGTGCCAACAACCTGGCGCTTGTCAACGGCGTTCCCAAATGCCTGAGCCTGCGCGAGATGCTGCAGCACTACATCGACCACCAGGTCGACGTCGTCACCCGCCGCACCCGCTTTGACCTCAAGAAGGCCCAGGCGCGTGCCCATATCCTCGAGGGCTACCTGATGGCTCTCGACCATATCGACGAGGTCATCAGCATCATCCGCTCCTCGCAGACCGACTCTGAGGCCAGCAGCCGCCTGATCGAGCGTTTTGGCTTTACGCCCGAGCAGACCACGGCCATCCTCGAGATGAAGCTGCGCCGCCTGACCGGCCTGGAGCGTGACAAGATTCAGGAAGAGCTGGACGGCTTGCGCCGCGCCATCGCCTACTACGAGGACCTGTTGGCGCACGAGGAGAAAATCCTGGGCGTCATCAAGGAAGAGATGCGCGAGATTTCCAAGAAGTTCGGCGACAAGCGCCGCACCGAGATCAGCCATGTCGAGAAGGACCTGGACGTCGAAGATCTGATTGCCGACGAGGACATGGTCGTGACCATCACCCACACCGGCTACGTCAAGCGCATCCCGGTGGCCGCCTATCGCGCCCAAAAGCGTGGCGGCAAGGGCGTGTCGGGCGTCAACCTTAAAGAGGACGACGTTATCGACGAGATGTTTATCGCATCCACACACGAGTACGTGCTGTTCTTCTCGAGCAAGGGCAAGGTCTATCGCCTGAAGGTGCACGAGCTGCCGGTTGGCACGCGCCAGGCGCGCGGCACCGCGATCGTCAACCTGCTGCCTTTCGAGGAGGGCGAGAAGATCGCGAGCGTCATCAGCTGCCGCGAGTTCCCCGCCGACGAGTACCTGATGTTTGCCACCAAGAGCGGCATGGTCAAGAAGACCGTGATGAGCGCCTACGACCGTAGCCGCCGCGACGGCCTGATCGCCATCAACCTGAGGGACGACGACGCGCTGCTCGCTGTGCGTCGCGTGCGCGAGGGTGACAAGATCATCATGGCAACCACCGCGGGCAAGGCGATTATGTTCCCCGAGGACCAGGTGCGCGCCACTGGTCGCGATACCAGCGGTGTCCGCGGCATTGGCATGAAGGAAGGCGTGAGCGTTCTTGGTATGGAGATTACCAACGGTAACGGCGACCTGTTTGTCATTACCGAGCGCGGTTACGGCAAACGCACGCCGGTCTCGGATTACCCGGAGCAGAACCGCGGCGGTCAGGGTGTCTACACCATCCAGATGACCGAGCGCAAGGGCAACCTCGCCGCCATGAAGACGGTGGGCCCGCAGCATGAGCTGTTCATCGTGACGGAGGGCGCGACGGTCATTCGCGTCAAGACCGACGAGATCAGCCAAACCGGTCGCGCCACCCAGGGCGTCAAGATGATGGCCGTCGACGACAACGACCGCATCTGCGCCGTAGCCCGCATGACGGCCGCCAAGGAGAAGCCCGAAGGCGAAGATGCCGAGGCCACAGCCGACGCCGAAGAGGCCCCAGTCGACCTAGGCGACGGCAACGACATGCCAGAAGATCTCCTCGACGAGTAAGAGGAACTAGCTGGTAGAAAATATCAGACCCCA